>JAZQSI010000219.1:0-10529 GCA_045629985.1 Eubacteriales bacterium | reverse complement strand
TTCGTTATCGTACCAGGAAACAACCTTTACGAATGTATCGGTAAGAGCAATACCTGCACCCTTATCGAAGATAGATGTGCGTGTATCGCCGAGGAAGTCAGAAGAAACAACTGCTTCTTCTGTGTATCCGAGGATACCCTTGAGTTCGCCTTCAGAAGCTGCCTTCATAGCTGCGCAGATTTCGTCGTACTTAGCCGGCTTTGCGAGGTTAACTGTGAGGTCAACAACAGAAACGTCAAGTGTCGGAACACGCATTGACATACCTGTGAGCTTGCCGTTGAGTGACGGGATAACCTTACCAACAGCCTTTGCAGCACCTGTTGAAGACGGGATGATGTTGCCGCTTGCAGCACGGCCACCGCGCCAGTCCTTAAGAGACGGACCGTCAACAGTCTTCTGTGTAGCTGTAGCAGAGTGAACAGTAGTCATAAGACCGTCTGTGATGCCCCAGTTGTCGTTAAGAACCTTAGCGATCGGAGCAAGGCAGTTTGTTGTGCAAGATGCGTTAGAAACAAAGTTCATGTCAGTTGTGTATGTGTCGTGGTTAACGCCCATAACGAACATCGGAGTGTCGTCCTTAGACGGAGCAGACATAACAACCTTCTTAGCACCAGCCTTGAGGTGGCCCTCAGCCTTATCCTTTGAAAGGAAGAGACCTGTGGACTCTACAACGTACTCAGCACCGAGCTTGCCCCACGGAAGAGCTGCCGGATCGCGCTCAGCAGAGATCGGAATCTCTTTGCCGTTAACGATGATGGAGTTCTCTGTAGAATCGATTGTGCCTTCGAACTGACCATGCATTGTGTCGTACTTGAGCATGTATGCCAAGTAGTCTGCCGGGCAAAGGTCGTTGATGCCGACGATTTCGATTTCAGGATGGTTTACGCTTGCGCGGAAAACCATGCGGCCGATACGGCCGAATCCATTAATACCAACTTTGATACTCATTTTCATTTTCCTCCTAAAATTTTTCATTTGTTATATATTATAAACCATTTCTTTCTAATTTACAACTACCTTTTTTGAAAATATTAGTAAAATTATGCAAAAATTTTTGTGAAAAAGGCATAAAAGATTTTCGCAATCAAAAAAGCGCTTTAAAATCGTCACCTGTTATGATAAAATACAGGTAAAACGGAGGGATGAAAATGAACAAAAAGGCTTTTTTCTTTATCGACGATGTTATCTGGCTTTTCAGAGACCTTACGAGAAACCGCCCGAACAGTATGTTTGACCATCCGTTTCTCGCAATATTCAAGGATGCTCACGAAAAATATGGTCTTAAGATTCAGTTCAATATCTTTTATTCGACGGATACCTATTACGGAAACGACATCTTCACTCTCTCCGATATGACAGATGCCTATAAAAAAGAATGGGAGGACTCAGCGAGCTGGCTAAAGCTTGCTTTTCATTCCCGAAAGGAATTTCCCGATTATCCTTACATAAACGCAAACTATCAGGACGTTTATGACGATTTCAAAATGGTGGAAAAGGAAGTTTTCCGTTTTGCAAGTGAGAAGAATCTTGCAAAGGCGACAACTCCCCACTGGCGTCCGATAAGCCGTGAAGCCTGCCTTGCGCTCCGCGACTGTGGTATCAAACTTTTAAGCGCAACTTACGGCAGAAAAATCGAATACAACAACGACCCGTCTTCCCTCCCCTACGGACACGCGGCTCGACTTCTCTGCAACAGAAAGCCGGAAACCGCAATCTTCATAAGAGAGACGAAGGACGCCGCGATTGCAAAATCGCTCTGCGGATATAACCATATAACCGAGGAAGAGAGAAACAGAACACGCGATAGCGCGGATGTGATTTATGACGAGAAAACAGGGCTTTATTTTAAAGACCTTCTCGGAAACGGGGTCGTATTGAATCTTCTTCGTGATGACAATCTCATTGAAGCGATGATGCCGTATATGGATATTCCTTTTTACTGCTACGGCTCTCACGAGCAGTATTTCTACCCCGAATATTTTGCATACCAACCGGACTATGGAAACAAAGTCGCAATAAGCGCAAAATGTCTCTCAGAAAACGGCTACGAATTTATCTTCGCCGAAGATCTGGTCTGAAAGCACTAACGCCTGCCTTACAAAACAAGGCAGGCGTTTTTTTATTTCGGCAGGGCAAATTTGCGCTCGGAACGTGCAGAAATTTTCACTTCCTTCCCCGTTACGGGGTGGATAAATCCGAGTGCTGAGGCGTGAAGTCCGAGACGGGAGATCGGATTTGTTTCGCTTCCGTACTTCTTATCTCCGACGACGGGGTTTCCAAGCTCTTTCATGTGTACTCTTATCTGGTTTTTGCGCCCCGTAAGCAGATTTACGCGAACAAGAGAATACTCTTCCGATTCGCGGATTACCTCATAGTCAGTAATCGCGCGCTTGCCCTCGCGACCGGAGAACATCACGTGGACGGAGTTTTCGGAAATGAGGGTGTCGCATCTTCCTTTCTTTCTCTCGAAATGTCCCTCGCATATCGCCATATATTCGCGAAGTGTTACCACGTCGTTCCAATTATCCTGCATCTCGGTGCAGATTTCTTTCTTTTTTGCAAACAGAAGAACGCCCGAGGTGTCGCGGTCGAGGCGGTGGATGACATAAAGCTCGCCGCGGCGGTTTTCGCGCAGGCGGGTATAAGCTGTTCTCTCCTTTTCCTTGTCCGACGGGACAGAAAGAAGCTTTGCAGGCTTATTCACTGCAATAAGATACTCATCTTCATATATAATCTCAATACCGTGGGTCTTAACGCTTCCCTCGGACATTGAAATCTTTACAGCATCCCCTGCTTTAAGTGGATGGTCGAACTTCGTAGTCACCATTCCGTTGACGGAAATCTGCCTGTGCTCAAGATATGATTTCACCTTTCCGCGTGCGATGTTTGAGAGCTCGCCGTAAAGGTAAGCAAGGAGTTTTCCGTTCTCATTTACTTTAATTTCAATATCTTTTTTCATTTAAACCACTTCCGTATAGCTGCCGAAATACTTGAAACCGTCAATATCGCGCTCAAGGTCGCAGATGAGCTCGAAAAGCTCGGGAGAATAGACTGATGCGCCAAGGTCGAAATAGAACATAAACTCAAAGTCACTTCCCGGCTTCGGACGACTCTCTAACTTCTCAAGGTTTATGCCGAGAGAGTTGATGCGTGCAAGGATGCGGTAAAGCGAACCCGGCTTATGCGGAATCTTGAACATAAGACTTGTTTTGTCTGCACCCGGGTAGATCTCGAGGTCCTTTGAAATGCAGATAAAGCGAGTGTAATTTCCGATATGGTCGCAGACATTGTCACAAAGAACAGACAGCTCATAAAGCTCGGCGCACGCAGGAGATGAAATCGCCGCGATGTCGTCCCTCTCGCTCTCTGCCACCATTCTTGCCGCTACTGCCGTATTTGCACAGACAGTTACTTTTATGTCCTTATGCTCTGCAAGGAACTGGCTGCACTGGTTTATAGCCTGCTCATGGGAGAAGATTTCGCGAATCTGCGAAAGCTCAACTCCGCGCTTTGCAAGAAGAGTATGTCCTACCTGAATTCTCGCGCCGCGGACGATGTGGAACTTATACTTTGCCATAAGGTCGTAAATCTTATTTACCGAGCCTGCCGTACTGTTTTCAACGGGAAGAATGCCATATTTGCAGAGCTTTTTGTCTACCGCGCGGAAAACATCCTCAAAGTTTGCAAAATACATAATGCTCGGGTTCTTGAAAATCTTTTCGCACGCAATCTGGGAATATGCACCTGCAACACCTTGGCATGCAACTACCGCACTCTCAGGGAAGAGCTTGTCCGTCTTCTCAATTGCCGCAGACATTGCTTTTTCAATCGCACTCTCGCCCGCAAGAAGCTTTCTCTGGTATGAGCGCGAAGTATCCATAATCGTCTGATAAATGACCTTCATATACGGTGAAAGCTCTTTTTCCGTATATCCGGAAACACGTTCAAGAAGCTCATGTTCGCGCGAAGCATCATACACAGGGAGCTTATTTTCACGCTTATACTCCCCGATCTTTGCCGCGGTCTCCATACGTTTTGTGAGAAGCTCTGCTATCTCACGGTCGTATTTATCAATATCTTTACGAAGTCCGTTTATATCCATCTTAATTCTCTCCTTTATAACATCATGTCGCAAATTGCAATCGCCGCAGCCGCTTCCATAACGGGTATTGCGCGCGGCACGATACACGGGTCATGGCGTCCTTCAATCACAAGCTCCCGCTCGCACATTTCGGATAAGCTTACACTCTTCTGCGCCTTTGCAATTGACGGTGTCGGCTTTACCGCCGCACGGAAAATTATCGGCATACCTGAAGTAATTCCGCCAAGCGCGCCGCCGTGGTTGTTTGTTTCCGTCTTTATCTTTCCTTTTTCAATGATAAAAGCATCGTTATTTTCACTTCCAAACATTTCGGAAACGCCAAAGCCTGCGCCAAATTCAACTCCTTTTACCGCAGGGATACCGAAAACGATGCTTGCGATTCTGTTTTCAACACCGCCAAACGGTGGCTCACCAAGAGTTGCGGGAACGCCCGTCGCCGCGCACTCTATTATGCCGCCGACGGAGTCAGTCTCGCTCTTTGCCGCGAGAATTTCATCGAGCATCGCTTTCTCCGCATCGTGAGACAGAACGGAAATGTTCTCTCCGCAAAGCTCGGAAAATTCGGGAGAAATCGGGTTAAAGCGGCGATCCCTCACCTTTCCGATTGTTTCAGCGTGCGCCGCGATTTTCACACCGCGAGTCTCAAGATACTGCAAACACAGCGCGCCCGCTATGCAAAGCGGTGCTGTAAGACGTCCTGAAAACTGCCCGCCTCCGCGGATGTCGTGGGCTGTGCCGTATTTCATATATGCCGTAAAATCCGAATGGCCCGGCCGCGGAATATCGCGAAGCGCGTCATAGTCCTTCGAGCGCGTGTTCGTGTTATATATCACCGCGCAAATAGGAGCGCCCGTTGTAACATTATCAACCACACCTGAAAGAAATTGCGGTGCGTCCGCTTCACTGCGGGAGGTGGTATGTGCTCCTTTTCCCGGTGCACGTCGCGCCATAAAGGCAAGAAGCTTCTCAGAATCGATTTCAAATCCTGCAGGGAAGCCGTCAATCACCACTCCGATTGCCTCGGAATGTGACTGCCCGAAAATAGAAATTTTTAAGTTTTCACCGAACGTTGAACTCATTTTTCTCCCCCCGATAGCTTTTTATATTCTTCAAAAAAGTTTCCGTATGATTTCTCTACCGCTTCGGCACCGATTATTTCTACCGAGCCGTCGCATACAGCTGCCGCAACCGCGGCGCTCATAGCTATTCTGTGGTCGTTTGAAGCAGTCACCGCGCCGCCCGCAAGCGTTTTCTTTCCGCGGATAAAAATGCTGTCATCCTCACTTCTTGCATCGCCGCCAAGCGCATTTATCATCGCAACCGTTGTCTCAATTCTGTCGCTTTCCTTTATACGAAGACGCCCTGCATTGTAAATTCTCGTCTCGCCCTCCGCTACCGCGGCAAGAACCGATAGCACGGGCACGAGGTCGGGAATTTCAGATGCATCAATATCACACGCGCGAAGGTCTTTCTTTTTTACCATGAAAAAGTCATCATGCACTTCAACCTCCGCGCCGAACTTTTTGAGAATTTCAAGTATCGCACGGTCGCCCTGGAGACTTTCGTTATTTACGCCTCGGCAGGTTATGCCTTTCTCCGAAAAAGCACCTGCAACAGCCCAGAATGCGGCGTTTGACCAGTCACCCTCCACCACAACCTTTTTCGGTGAGATGTACTTCTGATTACCGACAATTTTTATCGTGTTTCCGTTTCTTTCAACTTTAATTCCAAAAGCTGAAACGGCATCAATCGTCATATCTATGTACTTTGAAGACTCAAGTTTCCCCTCAATTTCAATCACGCTGTCGCCCGAAAGGGTCGGAAGCGCAAAGATAAGGCCTGATATAAACTGCGAGCTTATATCTCCCGCTATCCTGAAAGTGCCGGACTTAAGCCCTCCGCGCATCGTAAACGGCAGCGTTCCGTTATAGCAAAACTCTGCACCGTTTGCAGAAATGCACTCAAGAAGCGGCAGAATCGGGCGTGAGGCAAGCCTGCCTCTTCCGCAAAACTCAACCTCGCGAGAGAGCGTTGCCGCAACGGGAATGAGAAAACGAAGCGTTGAGCCGCATTCTGCACAATCAAGTCGTGCTTTCCCCTCACTCTTTTGCGGTGTTATGAAAATAGAGGCACCCGTTCGCTCCACTTTCGCCCCAATAGCTCCCACGCAATCAAGTGTTGCCTCGATATCCCGCGAGGATGCCTTGCAGACGATTTCCGTCGAATCATTGGAAAGCGCCGCCGATATTATAACTCTGTGTGCAACCGACTTTGATGGGATAACCGTAACCTCTCCTGTCGGTTCTTTGCACGAAACCGAAACGTTCATTTATTCTCTCTCCAGTCCTGCCTCAAAGAAACTTTCAACCTCGCCTGACGGCACTTTTAAAAGCACACTTTCGCCGCGGCGTTTTGGAACAACAAGCGTTATCTCGTCACCAAAGCGTTTTTTATCGGACATCGCAACCGCCGCAAGCTCTGCCGCCGAAAAGTCGCAAACAGTCGGAAGCGAGCAATTTTCACAAAGCCTCAAAAGCTCATTTGAAACACCGCTTTCACAAAGCCCTTTTCTTTCCGCCGCGCGAGCCATAAGCACCATACCAACAGCAACCGCGCTTCCGTGTGAGATTCTGAAGTTGCTGTTTTTCTCTATCGCGTGGGCAGGCGTGTGCCCCAAATTGAGAAGCTGGCGCTCACCCGTATCAAACTCATCACGCGAGACAATGTCGCGCTTTATCTTTACACATTCGCAAATTATCTTATCCAGATTCTTTTTTGCTCCGTCGCGTACAAGCTCGAGAATTTCTTCGCTTCTTATCGCTCCGTATTTTATAACTTCCGCCATTCCGTCAGCAAAAACATCATCAGGAAGATCTGCTATCACCGACGTATCGCAGATAACGCGGGATGGCTGAAAAAACGCTCCTGCAAGATTTTTGCCTGCATCGAGATTTATCGCAGTCTTTCCGCCAACAGAGGAATCAACCGCCGAGAGAAGCGTTGTCGGAATCTGCACGCACGAGATTCCGCGAAGATATGTCGCCGCAACAAATCCCGAAAGGTCTCCTACCACTCCGCCGCCGAGTGCGACGATGAGATCACTTCGGCTGAATTTTTCCTCTGCAAGAGAGTTGAGCAGTCGCACATAGTTTTCCGCACTCTTTGACTCTTCGCCTGCAGGGATTGTAAACTCACTCACCGCAAAGCCCGAATTTTCAAGAGAAGCTGTTACTTTCGCCGAAAAAAGACGGCTTGTTGTTGAATCCGATATAATTGCCGCTTTCTTGCAAGATGTAATCTCACGGATAAGCTCGCCTGCTTTTCCGAGCAGCTCCTCGCCTATCAAAATGTCATATGTTTTTGTGGCAGATACGGTTATTCTCTCCACTCTTCATCTATCCTTTCCTTGCGCTCGCGTCCCTCGCGGAGAAGTCTCATAAGGGCATCACGGTCGTTTCTTGCAAGCGCATCACGGTACTCCGTGAGGGAATCAATAAGAAAATCAATTTCTGAAATAAGGTTTCCACGGTTATCGAGGAAAAGCTCCGTCCACATGGTTTCGGACAGCTTTGCAACACGCGTAAGGTCGCGGTAGCTTCCTGCCGAAAAACCCTTATGCCCTTCGGCGCGCGGACTTTTTACATACGCGTTTGAAACAACGTGAGCAAGCTGGGACGTATATGCAATAATCTCATCGTGCCGCTCGGCAGTCGTAATGCTGACGTGAGAGAAACCTGCGCCTTTGAGAACATTCTTAACCTTTTCAAGAAACGCTATGTCCTCGCCCTTTTTCGGGACAAGAATCATACACGCATCTTTGAAAAGATCCTCGGTTGCATAGCGAAAACCCGAAAACTGGCGTCCAGCCATGGGGTGACCGCCTATATACGAAAAGCCGTACTTCTCCGCAATCTCAAAAAGGCGCGGACACACGCTTTCCTTTACGCCGCAACAATCGATAACACAGCAGTCTGCTTTGATAAACTTCGCATTTTCTTCCATATACTGCACTGCGGCTGACGGGTACATTGCAAGAAAGATATAGTCACATTCGCCTATCGTTTTTTCCGTCAGTCTTCCGTCAAGCGCGTTTACGAGCACTGCACGTTTGAAAGTAACCTCATCGGTATCAGCACCCAGAACCGTGTAATCGGTATTGAACTTATACGCCTTTGCAAGCGAGCCGCCGATAAGACCGAGACCTGCTATTCCTATCGTCATTTTGCCACCGCCTCACGGACTGCAAATACCCTCTTTGCAACCACGTCAAACTGCTCGGGGGTAAGCGACTGTGCACCGTCGCAGAGAGCGCGCTTCGGATCGTTATGTACCTCTATCATAATGCCGTCTGCTCCGCAAGCCGCCGCGGCAAGCGCCATCGGCTCAACCAGGCGTGAGATTCCGCTCGCGTGGCTCGGGTCAACAACAACCGGAAGGTGCGTAAGCTCCTTGAGCATAGGTACTGCAGAAAGGTCAAGAGTATTTCTCGTATATGTCTCAAAGGTACGGATACCGCGCTCACAGAGGATAACGTTTTCGTTTCCGCCCGCCATAATGTATTCTGCGCTCATAAGAAGCTCTTTGAGCGTGTTCGCAAGACCGCGTTTTAGGAGGATTGTCTTTTTCGTCTTTCCGAGTTCCTTCAAAAGATCAAAGTTTTGCATATTTCTCGCACCGACCTGAATTACGTCGACATTCTCAAACATATGCAAGTGATTCGCATTCATAATCTCCGTTACAATCGGCATTCCCGTTGCCTCTTTTGCCTCGAGAAGAAAATCTATTCCCTCAGCCTTGAGGCCCTGGAAGTCATAAGGAGAAGTTCTCGGTTTGAATGCCCCGCCGCGAAGAAGCGTTGCGCCCGATGCCTTTACAGCCTCGGCAATACCAAGAATCTGCTCCTCACTCTCAACAGAGCAAGGACCTGCAATAAGAGCAAAGTTACCGTCACCAATCTTTACACCATTAATATCAACAACGGTGTTTTCGGGATGGAACTTGCGGTTTGCGCTCTTGAACGGCTCCGTGATTCTTGTTACGCTCTGAACAATATCAAGCCCCTCAATAAGCTCAACATCGACATTTGACGTGTCTCCTATGAAGCCGAGAACGGTCTGGAACTCGCCCTCAGAGAGGTGAACTTTGATATTCTGCTCGTTGAGCCACGCAATGAGGTTATCAACCTGTGCCTTCGGAACATCTCTTTTAAGTACTGCAATCATGATTCTTCCTCCTCGAAGAAAATGAATTTGAATAATAAAGAAAGGCTTTACAGTGATTCTACTGCAAAGCCTTTAAAAGTCTTATAAAAACTTCTTTCTGAGCACGCAAAATCACTTTTACTTTTTGTTCGCAAAAAAGTAAAAGTAATAAAATATTGCAGATGCTCTGAGAGAATATGTCATTACAAAACTCGCCTTTCTTTTTTTAGTGATTATACCACCATAAATCCGATTTGTCAATCAGCTTTGCTTTAAAATTTTAAAACGTTGAAGGCTCCGGTGTCTCCTCAGGATTTTTGTCTCCGCGAAGATAGAAAAGATACCCGGCATAAACCGTTCCCGAAAGCGCGGTATAGACGTAAGAAAGCGGCAAAATGTTGGTCGACGCAATATCCCAAAGGAAATAGGACGCACGAAGAAGGATGCACTCACCCGTTCTCCCGCGCATGAGCGAAATGCACTCGCGAAGCGATGCAAAAGCTCCGCCTGACTTCCCTTCCGCAAAGATATACTTTGCGAAAACATATCTGCTGTTCCACAAGAAAGAGAAAACTGCGGAAGCAGGGATAATCGGAATCAGCAAGTTCGCAATATAAGGCAAACCTGCATACGAGCACAAAGCTATGAGCAAAGTCGGAATAAGCATAAACAAAACCGACCAGAATGCGGACATGAAATATATAAGCATATCAAGCCATACAGACGAAAAAACAGTCCCGAGGCTTGTGAACGGTGAAAATGCGTCTGAAAACTTTGCCGTTTCGCCCTTTGCAACCTTTAAAAAGAAGCGGCAGAGACCCACCGAAAGCGGAGAAAGAACAATGGCATAAAGCGCAAATGTAACCGCAGCGGATGCAAGCGTCTTTTTAGTAATAACATCAGGCACAAAAAGGCGAAGCATCTGCATTGCATCATCCTGTACCGCGAGCATTTCTTCAACCGTCGGTATGCGAAGCGGAAGAAGCGACAATATAAAAACGGAAAGAACGAGCTGAATAATGATTATCCCAAATGCTTTCAACCAATTTCCGTGCATGCGGACCATAGCTCCGGCCTTTATTCTTTTCCTGACAAAAGTTTTCTTCATATTTTTGCTCCAAATATCAGTTTACTGTGCTATCCAGTCGGGGGTTTCTGAAGTTTCTTCAGACGGAGTCTGCTCTGCAGGAGTTTCCGCAGGCGGGTTCTCAACAGGCGTATCAATC
>JAZQSI010000218.1:0-9862 GCA_045629985.1 Eubacteriales bacterium | reverse complement strand
TGTGTCTGTCTCGTGGAGACGGTTATTTACGATAACCTCTGTCTTCTTTTCCTTGAGAATCATTTTCTTCACCTTTCTTTCTTATTTTTCCCAAAATCGAAGTATTCGGCGGGTGAACTCCCCGTAATACGGGCGTTATGTCCGAAAACTGCGAAGCGGGTGCATGCCGAAAGTATGGCACTTTAGCATGTTTAATTATTCTACCATACCTTTGTCAAAAAGTAAATACTTTTTTGATTTTTAATTATTAAAAAATTTTTGCCATTATATACGAAGTGTGGTATAATACTATCATACGTAATATGAGGTTATTTTATGGATGACAAAATCTGCTCATTTTCAGGGCACAGACAGATTTCAAGAATACACACAACCGCTCTTTGCGAGCTTCTTTCCACCACGATTGACGAGCTCATCGCATCGGGCGTTCGCACATTCCGAAGCGGCGGTGCGCTGGGATTTGACCTTCTTGCGGCAGGATGCGTCCTTGCCAAGAAAAGGAACAATCCCGATATACGGCTTCATATGATTCTCCCCTGCCGTGACCAATCCGCTCGCTGGGCAGAAAAATTCAAGCGCGCGTATAACAACATCCTCTCCGCAGCAGACGAGGTGACGTACCTTGCCGAACAGTATGACGCTTTCTGTATGCAGAGGCGAAATCTCGCGCTTGTTGACGGTGCGGACATTCTTCTCTGCTATCTCACGCGCTCTTTCGGCGGCACAATGAGCACGGTAAATCACGCTTATGACCGGAACGTTAAAATCATAAATCTTGCTACACTTCTTTAAGGAGTGATTTTCTTTGAAAGAAATTACAAAAGCTGATATTTCGCTTCCCAAAAGAAACCCTTTCTCACACAAAGGAGATTTCGGGCGCGTTCTTTTGATCTGCGGAAGCAAAAAATATACGGGCGCGGCATACTTTGCCGCCGAGGCGGCAGTCAACACGGGAAGCGGGCTCGTTTTTCTCGCAGTCCCCGGAAAGATACGCCCCATTCTCGCCGCAAAGCTCAACGAGCCAATCCTGGTTTCGCGCCGCATGAAAAGCGACGGCTTTGACGCAACGCTTTTCGGTTGCGGAGTCGGTCTTTCACACGAAAGTCTCCACATCTTAAAGAGAGAGCTTTCAAGTGAGGGTTCTCCGCTCGTTCTTGATGCTGACGCGATTACTCTCATGGCGCGCTACGGCATTTCGCTAAAGTCAGCAAAGCGAGAACTTATCCTCACGCCGCACGAAGGCGAATTCAAAAGGCTCGTTCCCGATTTTTCAAACGACAGACGCGAAGAGGCGGCAAGAAACTTTGCAAAAGAAACGGGCTGCATCCTTGTCCTCAAAGGTCACCGAACCGTTACCGCCACACCCGATGGAGAAATTTTCATAAACACAACAGGAAACCCGGGTATGGCAAAGGGTGGCAGTGGCGATGTCCTTGCAGGAATCATCACCTCACTCATCGGTCAGGGCATACCGCCAAAGAAGGCGGCATATATTGGAGTGTGGCTGCACGGCGCGGCAGGCGATATGGCCTGCGAAACTTTCGGCGAATATTCAATGACGCCGACTGATATGCTCGCATGCCTCAAATCCACTATATGCGAGGTGCCAAAGTCGGATTGAAAAGACGGCGTTTTTTAAGCTTTTTCCTTATTTTTATTCTTTTCTCTTCCTGCTCTGTAAACAGCGGAGACGAGAAAGAACTCTCGGATGCACTCGCATCCATAACGAACGCAAGCTATACAGCAAAAATCACGGCAAACTTCCCCACGCGCGAGGCAGTCTTCACCATAAGCTACACCCATTCTCCCGAGGGTGACCGTGCATCGGTCATCGCTCCCGAAGAAGTTGCAGGAACTGCCTATACGGTATCCGGCGAGGACGGTTTTCTCGAATTTGACGGTGCGATTCTCGAAATCGGTCGGCTTGACGAGACGGGCGTTTCCCCTTTTTCCGCGATATATTCCCTGCTTTCCACCTGGAAGAGAGGTGCATTCTCCGAGGTGACCCGCACGGTTATGCACGGAGATGCGGCATACCTGGTTATATCGCACGATAAAAAAGATGCATCCGAGCTTGAATACAGAACGTGGTTTTCAAAAGATAACATTCTCCCGCTCTACGCAGAAATCTTTTCCGACGGGGAGCGGATTATAACGTGTGAATTTGAAAGGGCTGAACATAACACAAAATGAGAATTTTAAACAGAACCGAGGCAACGGTAAATCTCGCAAACCTTGCTCATAACTTTTGCGAAATAAAGAGGTACACCGGCGGTGCGGACATCATCGCAGTCGTCAAGGCCGATGCTTACGGCCACGGTGGCGTCACTGTCGCACGCCTTTTTGAAAAACTCGGCGCCGCTATCCTTGCAGTTGCGTGCCTTGACGAAGCTCTCGAACTTCGCTCGAACGGCATTTCTGCTCCCATCATGATTCTCGGCGCAACTCCCGTTCATTTTGTGCCGATTCTTTCAAAACACAATATTATTCAGTCCGTTCACAGCTTTGATTACGCAAAGGAACTTGCGGCTGCCGCCTCCGCACTCGGCAGAACCGTTATGGTACACATAAAACTTGACACGGGCATGTCCCGCTTCGGTCTTTACGCACACGAAAAATCCATTGAACAAGCGGCGGAAGAGGCACTTGCAATCACAAATCTCAACGGACTCCGTGTCGAGGGAATCTTCACACATTTTGCAGAAGCAGAAAACTCCGATACATCCTTCACAGATGATCAGTTTGAAAGTTTCATCGGCGTTTGTGATATCCTGAAGGCTCACGGTAAAACCTTCAAATTTTGCCATTGCGCAAACAGCGCTGCTGTGGTAAACTATAAGAGAGCTCATCTTTCTTGTGTAAGACCCGGTCTTTTGCTCTACGGATACTTTCCTTCAAAAGACAGCTCCGCAGATCTCGACCTTCGTCCGGCACTGACATTCAGAAGTCTTGTTGCAGACGTACGCAAGATAAAGAAGGGCGACTCTATAAGCTACAACAGAACTTTCATTGCAGAGCGTGATATGACCGTTGCAGTTATCTGTTGCGGCTATGCTGACGGCATCTCCCGTGCACTTTCAAACCGCGGTGCTTTCCTTATAAACGGTCACCGTGCGCCCATTCTCGGCAACGTTTGTATGGATCTTACGGTTGTCGATGTCAGCGACATCCCCGATATAAAGCCGTTTGACGAGGTTGTAGTATTCGGCGAACAAAACGGCTCCGTCATTTCTCCGAACGAGCTTGCCTCGCTTTCGGAAACTATTACATACGAACTTCTTACCTCCATCTCCAAGCGCGTTCCTCGCACATATTGCGAGTAAAAAGCATAGGATGCTTCGGAGGACAAATGAGAATTTTTTGAAATTTTCAAAGTGCTGATTAAAATATGCATGCTCGTGGAAAAATATAGTCGTCGAAGAATTTTCGGCTACTACATTCCTTCGGAGCGTGAATATATCGTGAACTACAGTATAAAACGCGGAGATATCTATTATGCCGACTTAAGCCCCGTCGTCGGCAGTGAGCAGGGCGGTATGCGCCCCGTTCTCATAATCCAGAACGATGTTGGAAACCGCCATAGCCCCACGGTGATTGCGGCAGCCATAACATCACAGACGAGCAAAGCAAAGCTCCCTACTCACATTGAGCTCGGTGGCAAGAACTTCGGTCTCGCGCGCGACTCTGTTGTCTTGCTTGAGCAGGTGCGCACCATCGACAAAACACGGCTCAAGGAAAAAATGGGAAGGCTTGACGAAACTCTCATGCATCGCGTTGACGATGCCATCGCCGTAAGCTTCGGGCTTTCGGGAAACTGACACAAAAGATAAATTTTGGAGGTATGTCAAAATGAATCAGAAGAGATGGAAGGCAATTACCGCCGCAGTTATCCTTGTCATCATTATCACCGCAGGGATTTTTGCGTTTGCCGCTGAATATGGAACTTCAAATGACCCGCTCGTCAGCTTGAGTTACATAGAAAGTGTGCTCGCACCGCAAATCCGCGAAGAAGCCGACAAGATAATTGCGGAGAAAACAGCCAACCTCGGAGATGAAATTGAGGCGAAAATCAATTCAATTTCAGGCGAGATTGATGACAAAATCGCAGGATATACCTCAAAAAGCGCAGAGGAGATTGTAACTGATGCGTTCGTCCAGAACGTTGCGGACAAGGTCGCGGCAAAGGTTGGAAGCACATCCGCTCCCTCGACTTTTGCTCTCGTAAAGCTCAAGGCAGGCCAGACGCTCACCGCAAAAGTCGGATGCGAAGCTCTCCTTCGCATCGGCTCGGCAAAGTGCGTTTCTTCAGGAACTCCCGGTCTCATTGATATGACAACCGGTGGGGATCTCGCAGGCGGAAAAGCTCTTGAGAAAAACCATCTTTACCTCTGTACCGTTGACGGTCGCGGCATAAAGGCAACAAGCGACATTACTCTCCTCGTCCGCGGTCCTTATTCAATTTCTTAAATACCTCACATAAGATAAAAAGCTGTTGCAAAGCTCTTGCAACAGCTTTTCTTTTTATGAAATTTCAGGAGGCATTGCAATGCAGAAAACATTACCGCTCTACCTTGGCCCGAGTGTCATCGGCTCCGTTATAATCGAAGGTGACGGACACCGCCTGACAGTTTTTGCAAAGACATACATAGCGCTCACGGGGATATGCAGAGCTTACATAAAAAGCGCGACGGGCAAACTTCTCGTCGGAGTTCTCTCTCCGGACGGAAACGCATACTCTGCAAAACACACCTTTACGAGAGAGGTTCTCAATGCGGCAGGGGTAGTTCCGGAAGAAATTACATATGCCTATGCAGAGACCAAGAAAGACTCCGTTTCCTCCCATGCCGATAACTGGCAGATGGCAAAGGAGCTCCCAGACGACATCTGGAGCAATAGTATATCGGCTACCCTCGCAAAAAGTACGGGGGCTGTGGCTAACAGCCGAAAAAATCCAACGAAACTCGCAGTGCCGTTATTCACCGGGCGACCGTTCCCCCGCCCGGATGTTCTCTGTCTTATGACACCGTGTCGCATTGACGGCGAGATGTTCGGCGTTGTCGGAATAGACGAAACGGGCGCTCTGAAAAAAATTTAAACCGAGGGATTTTTATCCCTCGGTTTTTTCTAATTTACCACTGCATCAAACTCTTTTTTGCCCGCGAGCTTTATACTTACCCTATTCGGCACACAGACTATAACCTCGCCTGCTTCCGATATATCCCCTGTGTTAACACAGACCTTATCCGGGCAGGTTGATGAAACTACGCGAACTTTCCCGTCGGAGAGCTTGACGGTACAGCCTGCAACTTCCGTTTCAAATGGCATGGCAACAGAAGAGGTATATACGAGTTTTCCGTCGCAGAAGATATCGACACTTGCAGCCTCTTTGCGCCCGAACGAAAACGCCCATATACCGATCGCGAGAAGAATGACGACAGCTATCGCAACAAAGTCACCTTTTCGCCACTTCATACTTATAATCCTTCTGGTTGTTAATTATGAAAGTATCCCCAATGCCCTCTGTGAGCGTTACCGTGCCGTCACGCCCCACAAGCACAAGCTCAAATCCCTCATGCTCTCGCCAGAAGTCAATTGCGCCTTGGCTTCCCATTACATAAAGCGCAGTTGAGTACGCATCTCCCACCGTGCCGCCATCGGCGATAACGCAGATTGCACGAAGATCACTCTCCGTGGGGTAGCCCGTTTCAGGTGAGAAGATGTGGTGATAACGCCTGCCGCCCGCTTCAAAATATCTCTCGTAGTCTCCCGATGAGATTATAAACTTATCAGACAGCTCCAGGGCCAAAATCCAGTCGTTTTCGCTTCCCTCCGGGTCGCGTATTGCCACGCGGAACTTCTCTCCGTTCGGCTTCGTTCCATGAACATAGACGTTTCCGCCAAGGAAGATTACGGCGCCCTTTGTTCCCTCTTCTTCGAGAATATCGCGCACTACATCCGTCGCATATCCCTTTGCTATTGCGCCGAAGTTGAGGCGCACTCCGTCCTTGAGCTCAACAAAGTTCTTCCCGTCACTTTTGACATTCTCTGCCCTTGATGCAGTGAGGGCTGCAGAAATTTCTTCCTCAGTCGGAACATAGTTCTTGCTTCCGACGCCCCAGAGCTCAATGAGACTTCCGAGATACGGGGAAAAAGCGCCATCTGTTTCCTTGTAATACTTTTCGGCTTGCGTGAGGATGGAGCCAATATGAATCCCCGTCTCACCGCCGCCACCCTGATTGATCTTTGCGAGCTTTCCGCTCGTTGCGGATAGCTCACTTTCAAGGTCATAGAGTGTTTCCGTGATTCTTTCTTCCGTTTTCTTGTCTCCCTGATACATGACGATTTCCGCAAACGTATCCATGACATAAACGGTTGTTGTGCTCTCCCGAGCACAGGAGCAAAGGAGTGTAAGCGTGAGAACCAGCGCGAGGAGAAGTGCCGTTTTCTTCATTTTCATCCCTGCTTTTCTTTATTATAATTGAGCATGAGAATGCCCGTACTTATAAGGACAAGCGTTATTATGAGATTTACCATTGACACCTGGCTGTTTTCAGTAAGCATAATTTTCGAGAGAATAACACCGAAAACGGGGGTCATGAATGTGAAAATCGTAACCTTCGACACGGGGTTGTACTTAAGAAGAAGTCCCCAGAGTGCGTACGCAATCGCCGAGAGAAATGCGAGATAAACCATAACTCCTGCCGCAGTAAGCGTTGTTATGCTTATGTGACCACCGCAAAGAAGACCGACAATTATCATAAACACGCCGCCGATTATAAACTGATATCCGCTTATTACGACGGGGTCTTCGTATTTTGAATACCTTTTCATAAATACTGAGGAAACTCCGAGGGAGATTGCCGAGAAGATTACAAACCAGTCACCAAAGAAATTCATTCTGAAATCAAGGCCGTTAAGGTTTATAAGTATTACTCCGACAAAACCGATTATACATGCCGCGATTTTCTTGACCGTCAGCTTTTCCTGACGGAATATGAGGCTTGCGACGAGCAGCGAGAAGAATGCGCTCGATCCGCTTAAGATGGTTCCCTTGACGCCCGACGTGTTTGCAAGGCCTATGTAGAAGAAGATGTACTGGATAACCGTCTGGAAAGCACTGACGTTAAGTATCTTCGGGAGATTTTCCTTCTTCGGATAGAGGAAGCGTCGGCGAGCTATGCTGTATATCGCAATCGTGATTACGCCTGCAAGCGCAAAACGTATTCCTGCAAAAAGAAGTGTTGACGGAACGCCGCCGTGAGGCATTATAAGATTATAACCCGTCTTGATGAACGGGGTTGCACTGCCCCACAGCGCACAGCAGAGCATTGCTGTAATAACAAGAACTATTCTTTTAGAAAAAAACTTATCCAATTTGACTTTCCTCCGTTTTGTCTGTCGTTATTGCTTCAGGCTTCTTTTTCCTGTCAAATCTCCACATTGCGGTGATAATCGATATGCAGGAAAGCACCTCTCCAACAGATGCGCCATAAGCTCCGTATATCATATTATAGGTAAACCAGAATGGGTTTCCGCCGAGAGAGATGCGGCGAATCCACTTCTCATCGTCAATCCACATAGCACTCGTATGGAAGAGCACTCCGATAATCGGAAGAAGGCTCCATATGTTTTTGTAAACTGCAAGTCCGGATGCTATAATCATCAGGTCTATTGCAATTATAAAAAGCTTCAGGTGTTTTTTAACAAACGGCTTATCCTTGAGCTTTGCAAGAACTACCGCAATCGCTCCTGCAATTTCGAGGGCAACTCCCTCGTATGCCGCAAGCAGGAAATACTGGGTAACATAAAGCACACGCGCCGCTATGTTCATCGTAATAATCCCGCTTCGCTTTTTCTGCTGATAGCAGAGAAGATACAGCGCATTTGCAATAAGTCCTAAAATCTGTGCGATTATTCTCACTGTACACTCTCCCTATTTGCAGAAGTTTTCGACATAATTGTCAATAGCGTTATTGATAATTATTTTTGCGGCTTCGCAGTTATCCACTTCCTTTACCGCAGTGTCCTTGTTTTCAAGATTCTTGTACACCGCAAAGAAATGGCGCATTTCGTCAAAAACATGCTGCGGAAGCTCGCTGATATCTTTATAAATGTTGTAATACGGGTCATTGAAAGGAATCGCAATGATTTTCTCGTCATTTCTTCCGTCATCAATCATTGATATAACGCCTATGGGATACGCGCGGACAAGCGTCATCGGCTCAATTTTTTCCGTGCAAAGAAGGAGAACGTCCAGCGGGTCATTATCATCACCGTAGGTGCGCGGAATAAAGCCGTAGTTTGCAGGATAGTGCGTTGCTGTGTATAATATTCTGTCAAGAAGAAGGTATCCTGTCTCTTTGTCAAGCTCATATTTCTTCTTACTGCCCTTTGAGATCTCGACAACACAGATAAAGTCTTCCGCAGTAATTCTCTTCGGTGAAATATCATGCCAGATATTTGACATAAAAACCGCTCCTTCCAAAGCATCTTTCTTGTAATTATAGCACAAATGCACAAGGAAAGCAATCGGCACATTATGACTACAAAAAGTGGCATCATTGCTGTTTTTTTAAGCTTTTTCACGACGTATTCGCAGGTTATTCGGCACTCTCGACAATGCAAGTTGTCATTTTTTGTGAAAAAGTGCAAAAAAGAATAGCTGGACAAAGCTTTCTCAAAGGGTTATAATGTTTTCATAAATACATTGATCAGGAGAGTGTTAAAGCTTATGAAACTTATTATCAGAAACGACTATGACGCAATGTGCGCATGGGCTGCAGAGCACATCGCTTCTGCAATCAACGCTCACAAGGAAAACCGCCCGTTTATCCTCGGCCTTCCGACGGGTTCTTCTCCCCTCGGCGTTTACAAGCGCCTCATCGAGATGAATAAGGCAGGCAAGGTTTCTTTCAAGAACGTAGTTACCTTCAATATGGATGAATACGTCGGTCTTCCGCGCGAGCATGACCAGAGCTACTGGTACTTCATGCACGATAATTTCTTTAACCACATCGACATCCCGTCCGAGAACATCAACATCTTAAACGGCATGGCAGAAGACCTTGAGGCTGAATGCCAGCGCTACGAAGACAAAATTGCCTCATACGGCGGCATCGACCTCTTCCTCGGCGGAAGCGGCGTTGACGGTCACATTGCTTTCAATGAGCCGTTCACATCGCTTACATCACGCACAGGCGTCCGCGCTCTTACAGAGGATACACTCATCGTAAACTCACGCTTCTTCGACAACGACCCGAACAAAGTCCCGAAGACTGCTCTTTCAGTTGGTGTCGGCACGGTTTGCGACTCAAAAGAAGTTCTTCTTCTCATCAGCGGCCACAACAAGGCTCGCGCACTTCGCCATTGTGTTGAGGGCGGCGTTGACCATGCATGGACAATCAGCGCACTCCAGCTTCACCAGAACGGCATTGTCGCTTGCGACGAAGCTGCTTGCGGAGAGCTCAAGGTTGACACCTACAAGTACTTCAAGGAAATTTACAAAAACGAAAAGTAATAATAAAACATAAAAAGCCTGCCGGATGAATCCGGCAGGCTTTTTTGTGTTCAATTACAACCAGAACGAAATTGCAGAAACAAGGAATACTACGAGGAGAACAATAGGGAGAACGTACGAGAGATACGGGCGAAGCCACTTTGCAAGCTTAAGTCCGCGTCCTTCGTTAACCTCTGCAAAGTACTTATCCCAGCCCCAACCGTAGCGAGTGGTGCAGAAAAGAAGATATGCAAGGCTTCCGAGCGGAAGAAGTACGTTTGAAACGGCAAAGTCTTCAAGGTCCATAATTCCCTTGCCTGCGATTGCCACCTTATCCCAGACTGTAAAGCCGAGGATACACGGAAG
>JAZQSI010000217.1:0-1931 GCA_045629985.1 Eubacteriales bacterium | reverse complement strand
TACGGCCTGCACAATCTCCGAGCGCGATTACGGTATTCCTGCTACGGGTACGATGGCTCACAGTTGGGTTCAGATGTTCCCGACGGAGCTTGATGCTTTCAGAACGTATGCGAGAACATATCCCGATTCGTGCTCACTTCTTGTAGATACTTATAATGTTCTCAAATCGGGCGTTCCGAACGCGATAAAGGTCTTCAACGAAGAGCTTGTGCCGAATGGTCACCGTCCGAAGAGCATCCGAATCGACAGCGGTGATATTACCTACCTTTCACAGAAAGCGAGAAAGATGCTTGATGATGCAGGTTTCCCCGATTGTAAGATTATCGCATCAAACGCTCTCGATGAGTATATCATCCGCGATATCATCATGCAGGGTGCGCAGATTGATATCTTCGGTGTCGGTGAAAGACTTATCACGTCCCGCAGCGAGCCTGTTTTTGGCGGTGTATATAAGCTTGCGGCAGTCGAAAAGGATGGCGAGATAATCCCGAAAATCAAGCTTTCCGAGAACGTAGAAAAGATTACAACTCCGGGATTCAAAAAGCTCTGGAGACTTATAGACAACGAAAGCGGAAAGGCTATGGCAGACGTTATCACTCTCCATGATGAGGAGATTGAGAGTGGCAAGCCGTATGAGCTTTTTGACCCGAACCATACGTGGAAGCGCAAGACGATTGAAAACTTTACTGCACGTCCGCTTCACGAGCAGCTCTTCCACAAGGGAGAATGTGTATATCGCGACCGCGCGGTAAATGACATCCGCGACTTCTGTGCAAAATCGGTTGACGAGCTCTGGAGCGAGGTCTGCCGTTTTGAAAATCCTCATAAATATTATGTTGACCTTTCTGAAAAACTCTGGTCAGTCAAGAAAGAGATGCTTGATAAGCACTGAGGATACAAATGAGTAGAACACGCGATATGACCAAGGGAAACATAACAAAGCAAATGCTTATGTTTTCGCTTCCTCTTATCCTTACAAATATCGGTCAACAGCTCTATATGATTGTCGATGCGGCGATAGTTGGCCGTGGCGTTGGCGTCAAGGCACTTGCATCCGTAGGCTCGGCTGACTGGATATACTGGCTTGTTTTATGGACTGCCTGCGCTTTTACAAATGCGTTTTCAACATTCATTGCAAGAAGCTTCGGTGCAAAAGATTTCGAGAAGCTCAACAGAACGCTTGCGATGTCGGTTATTCTTTCGGCAGTACTCGGCATAATGCTGACGGTCGTGGGGCTTTTGGCATCAAGACCCGTTCTTGAGCTTTTAAAAACCCCGGCAGATATAATTGACGGTGCAGAGGTATATCTCATAACGATGATTTCGGGAACGATGATAGTTGTGGCGTATAACCTCGCGGCGGCTATCCTTCGCGCGTTTGGCGATGCGAAATCTCCGATGATTGCGATGGCGATTTCTGCAATTCTCAATGTAGGACTTGACCTTTTGTTTGTTCTCGTTTTTGATTGGGGAATATTCGGCGCGGCACTTGCGTCGCTCATTTCCCAGCTTGTGTCATTCTTCTATTGCTACTTCTGCATAAAGATGATAGAATGCATAAATGTCGAAAAAGCAGTGTGGAAGCCTGATGCAAAGATTATTCGTGAGCTTACGATGTTTGCGATACCGATGTCAATTGAGACTATCGTTATCTCGCTTGGCGGAATTATCCTGCAGGCGACGATAAATGATCAGGGAAGCATCTTCGTTGCAGGCTATACGGCAGTAAACAAGCTCTATGGACTTTTAGAGTGTACGGCAATTTCACTCGGAGTTGCATTTCTTACTTTCTTCGCGCAGAATTACGGCGCAGGGAAGTATGACCGTGTCCGCCGTGGCGTAGGAAGTGCGTTTCTGATGTGTGTTGTTGCGGCAAGTATTGTCGGAGGTATCGTTTTCCTGTTTGGAAAACAGCTTGCAGGAATCTTCCT
>JAZQSI010000216.1:0-2784 GCA_045629985.1 Eubacteriales bacterium | reverse complement strand
CTTCAGTTCTTGCATACGGTGCAAAGCTCGGAATCGACTGCATCGTAACCACTCCGCACATGATAATTCAAGGACTTATGGAGGAAACGAACCTCATAGCCAAAAAGGCGATAGAAGATTTCCCGAAAAAGGTTTATGCATATATCGCAGTTATTCCTACCTGCGGTATGGATGCCGTAAAGAGCGAGCTTAAGAAATACGCTAAAGCAGACGGATTCTTAGGGCTTAAATTTCTCCCCGGCTTTTATCACGGCGAGCTTACAAATCCTGGATATCAGTATGCGCTTGACTTCGCAGACGAGATGTCCTGCCCTGTTCTTTGCCATATGTGGGGCGACGGTCCGAAGCACACCGACGTTGAAAATGCTCTTAAAACGCGGCATAATTTGAAATTTATCTGCGCACATCAGGGCGGCGGAAGCGCTCCTTTTACCGATATGACGCTCCCGACCATCCAAAACCACGAGAACGCGTATCTCGAGCTCTGTGGCTCTATGGACAACAAATACGGCATTGAGGACCTTGTCGAGCGTTTTGGCGAAGACAGAATCATTTTCGGAACAGACGCAATAAATCTCGACCCGAAATATGAGCTTGGAAAGGTCGCCTTTGCTCCCGTTTCAGACGATGTCAAAAAGAAGATCTTCGCCGAGAATTATCTCAATCTCTTAAAAACATCACAAATGGGAAAAATAGTTTTATAAAACATATAAAAAGCCCCGAGTGTACGGCGGTTGGTCTTATGTGCCGACCGCCCAAACACTCGGGGCTTTTGTTATAACATTACATTGAGTCCAAAATTTTCAAGAATATGTGTTATCTCTTGCATTCTCTCGTGGCTTTGAGGTTCTCCCTCGGGCATCGTGTTTTTCTTTCCGATATTCTCATATTTCGAGCCTGCGAGGTTGTTATAGGAGAGGAGCTTGACTTTTTTGAGCGTCTCAATTCCCGAAAGCAGTTCGCCGATTTTCTCTACCGTCGCATCGTCATCGTTTATATTCGGGATAAGAGGAATTCTTACCTCTATCGCTTTCCCGAGAGATGCGATATAGCGAAGATTCTCTATTATTTTTTCATTTGGTACCCCCGTGTATTTTTTGTGGAGAGCCGAATCAATATGCTTTATATCATAGAGAAAAACATCCGTGTATGGCGCGACCTTGTCGATTGCACTCTTGTCCACATATCCGCAGGTGTCAACATTGCAGTTTATTCCGCAACCTTTCAGCTTCTTCATAAGCTCCGCACAAAAGTCCGCCTGGAGAAGGCACTCGCCGCCTGATAGCGTAACTCCGCCGCCGGAGTTTTCATAAAACTCGAGATCTTCCATAACGATATCAAAGACCTCGTCAACCGTCATTTCCTTGCCACAAAGAGACAGCGCTTCCCCAAGGCACGCAGAGATGCATTTTCCGCAGGATATACACTTCTCGCGCAGGTAGTTGTGGTGCTCGCCGTCTATGCAATGTGCGCCATTTGGACATACCGATGTGCAGAAGCCGCAATTAAGGCATTTTCTCTCAATATACTCTATCTCGGTCTTTCGGGAGATGCTCTCGGGGTTATGACACCAGATGCACGAAAGCGGGCAGCCTTTGAAAAAGACCGTCGTTCGTATTCCTTCGCCATCGTGGATGGCGAATTTTTTTATGTCGAATATCTTTCCTGTCATATGACCACCCTTTTACAATGCGGCTTCCGATGCCTCCGACATCTTTATAAACTCATCTTGTTCGGCACGGCTCAGATTTACAAAATATACGTTCCATCCGCAAAGGCGAATTTGCAGATTCTGATACTTTTCAGGATTTTCCTGCGCTTTCTTCAGGACACCCGGGTTCAATGCGTTGAACTGAATCGCAAAACCGCCGTTTTCCATATACGTTCTCAATATTCCGAGCATTGCCGCTCTTCCCTCTTCTCCCCTCGTTACCGATGAATGAAGCAGAAGATCAAGCACAGCGCCGTTCGGAACTTTCGTATAATCTATCTTTGAAACGGAGTTTATGAGGCTCGTTACGCCCCCTCTGTCCGCACCGATAACGGGATTTAAATTCTTTGACACGGGCGTTTTTGCAAGCCTTCCGCTCGGGAGAGCTCCGACATATTCGCCGAAAGGCGTGTACCAGTCGATTGAGAACATACCGCAGCGATATACACCGCCGCGACCGTTTTTACGACCGTTTATATGATCCGAAACAAACTCCGTAAGTTCAAGCATAATTTCGTCAGCTCCGGCGTTATTGTTGCCGTATTTCGGAAGCTTGTTTTTGCAGATAAGACGAAACGGCTCGTTATCCGACCAATCAGCTTTAAGAATTTCGACAAGCTCTTCAAATGAGAGACGTTTTTCATCAAAAACAAGCTTTTTGACAGCGACAATTGAGTCCACCGCCTCGGCAATACCAAACGCATTTATGGATGTGTTGTTGTACTTTGCACCGCCGGCATAAGCATCGCGTCCGTTCTTTACACAATCTTCCATTGCCGCAGAATAGAGCGGTGCAGGGTTGATTTTCATGTAATTTCGCTCATATGCGTTGATGAGCTCTATTTTCTTGTCGATAAGGCACACAAGAATTCGCTTTACCTTATCCGTAAAGTCCGAAAAGCTCTCGACCTCACTATCGGCGGGGCAGATTGCGCAGCCGCCAATCATATCATACCCTCCCGTGAGGGCGAGCACAACGGTCTTCGGAATATTGAGCTTGCCTGCGCATGTACACGGAACTTCCTTTCCCATTGCGGCAGGCTCATAGCAACCTATGGGAACGTAGTTTCTTG
>JAZQSI010000215.1:0-2959 GCA_045629985.1 Eubacteriales bacterium | reverse complement strand
GATAACAAGGAGCGAGTATATATTTCGCAGATTTCGCCGCAGACACTTCAAAAGCGATGCGAAAATCTCATTGAAGAAGAATAATAATCCGAAGGAGTATTTTAAATTATGGCAGAAAATTTTGAAAACATCGAAAACATTGATACTTCGGTTCAGGGAAGCTACGACGAAAGTAATATTCAGGTGCTTGAGGGTCTTGAGGCTGTCAGAAAGCGCCCGGGTATGTATATCGGTTCAACTTCTGAAGCAGGTCTTCACCACCTCGTATATGAGATAGTTGACAACTCTATCGACGAAGCTCTTGCAGGTCATTGCTCATGCATCACCGTTGAGCTTTCAGACGGAGACATCGTAAGTGTCCAGGACGATGGCCGAGGCATCCCGACGGGTACTCACGCAACGGGAAAAAGCGCACTTGAGGTCGTTTTCACGGTCCTCCACGCAGGCGGAAAGTTTGGCGGCGGCGGATACAAGGTCTCAGGCGGTCTCCACGGCGTCGGTGCTTCCGTTGTTAACGCTCTTTCGGAATGGCTTGAGGTTGAAGTCTGTGACGGTGAGAATATTCATTATATGAAGTTCTTGCGCGGCGACGTAGAAAAGCCGATTACAATTATAGGCAAGGGCGAGAAATCAGGAACAAAGGTTACGTTCCGCCCTGACCGCGAGATTTTCGATACAACCGTTTTTGACTATGAAACACTCCGCAAACGTCTCCAGCAGCAGGCATTCTTAAATGCCGGCGTCCGCATTGTTCTCCGCGATAAGCGCACGCAGGAAGACGGAAGCGAGGGCAAGAGTGACGACTTCTGCTATGAGGGCGGTATCCGCTCATTTGTTGAGTTTTTGAATGCTAAAATCAAGAAAGAGGTTGTCCACCCCGAAGTTATCTACGTTTCGGGAGAGAAGGACGACAATATCGCAGAAGTTGCGATGCAGTATAACGACGGTTATAACGCAAACATCCTCTCCTTTGCAAATAACATCAACACTACCGAAGGCGGTATGCACGAAACAGGCTTCAAAACAGCTCTAACACGTGTTATAAACGACTACGCGAGAAAAGCAAAGATGATAAAAGAGGACGAGAAGCTCGAGGGTACGGATATGCTCGAAGGTCTCACCTGCATCATCTCGGTAAAGGTTCTTGAGGCGCAGTTTGAGGGTCAGACAAAGACAAAGCTCGGCAACGCCGCTGTAAGAACTCTTGTAAATAATATAGTAAACGACAAGCTCTCCACATTCTTTGAAGAAAACCCGAAGGTCGCCCGCGCGATTGTAGGAAAAACGATAGATGCGGCTCGCGCACGTGAAGCTGCACGCCGCGCAAAGGAAAACGCGAGAAGAAAGGGCCCGCTCGACTCTCTCTCGCTTCCCGGAAAGCTTGCAGACTGCCAGGAAAAGGATCCGCGCCTTACCGAGCTCTACATCGTTGAGGGTGACTCTGCGGCAGGTTCGGCAAAGGAAGGACGTGACCGTCGCTTCCAGGCAATCCTCGCTCTCTGGGGAAAGATGCTCAACGTCGAAAAGGCAAGAGCAGATAAGATTTACGGAAACGACAAGCTCTCCCCAGTTATCGCCGCTCTCGGCACGGGAATCCTTGCCGATTGTAACCTCGAAAAACTCCGCTACCACAAGGTCGTCATTATGTCCGATGCTGACGTTGACGGTGCTCATATCAGAACGCTTCTTCTCACTTTCTTCTTCCGCTTTATGCGTCCGCTTGTTGAAAACGGCCATATCTACTTCGCTATGCCGCCGCTCTACAAGGTTTATAAGGGAAAGCGTGAACAGTATGTTTATGACGATGCAGGCCTTGCCGCGGCACTCGAGGAAGTCGGCGAGGATGCAAAGATTCAGCGCTTCAAGGGTCTTGGTGAAATGAACCCCGAACAGCTCTGGGAAACAACTATGAACCCTGAAAACCGCGTGCTTGCACGAGTTACGCTTGAAGACGCGATTGCCGCAGACGAAACGTTTACGCTTCTTATGGGCGAAAAGGTTGAGCCGCGCCGCGAGTTTATTGAGCAGAACGCAGGCTACGTAACCAATCTCGATATATAATATCGAGATTGAATGTAAAATTGAAAATGGAAAATGGAAAGTTTAATTTTCAATTTTCAACTTTCAATTTTCAATTTAAAAACCGGAGGTTTTTAGCAAAATGGCTAAAGTGAATAAAAACGAAAAACCGCTCAATCATCTTGAAATTGAAAAGATTATAGATGTCGAGCTTAATCAAGAAATGAAACGCGCGTACATTGACTATTCAATGTCCGTTATCGTCGGTCGTGCGCTGCCTGATGTCCGTGACGGACTAAAGCCCGTTCACAGACGTATCCTCTACACGATGTATGAGGACGGTCTCACACCGACAAACGCTTACCGTAAGTCAGCTACTACCGTCGGTGACGTGCTCGGTCGCTACCATCCGCACGGCGACAGCTCCGTTTACGACGCTATGGTACGTATGGCGCAGTCGTTCTCTCTCCGTTATCCGATGGTTGACGGTCAGGGTAACTTCGGCTCAGTCGATGGCGACCCTGCCGCTGCTTACCGTTATACTGAGGCTCGTCTTTCCAAGATTGCCATGGAGATGCTTGCCGATATCGACAAGGAAACGGTTGACTTCGTCCCGAACTTCGACGGTTACCACGAGGAGCCGTCAGTTCTTCCGTCGCGCATTCCGTCGCTTCTCGTTAACGGAAGTAACGGTATCGCCGTCGGTATGACTACAAACATCCCGCCGCACAACCTTGGCGAGGTTATTGATGCGGTAGTAGAGGTTATCGACAACCCCGAAGCTACGCTTGCAGACCTCATGGAGCACATCAAGGGTCCTGACTTCCCGACCGCAGGCGTAATTATGGGTATGGCAGGTATCCGTGCTGCATATGCTACGGGTAAGGGACATCTCAAAGTCCGCGCGAAGACTGAAATCGAAGAGTTTGACAACGGCCGC
>JAZQSI010000214.1:0-5325 GCA_045629985.1 Eubacteriales bacterium | reverse complement strand
CCGTTCTCCGTCAACTGTTCTCCGCACTCATTTGGAAACAGAAAGTCATCTTCGTTGCCGCCGCGTATACGCATATATTCTTTGAGTGTTGATAATAATATTTCACATAAAGGAATAACTTGTGTCTTTTTGTTTTTTGTGTGTCGTAAGTAAATCACGCGACTTATTAAATCAACATCACGAATTTGAATATTGCGAATTGTCGCGGCGCGGCAACCGTTATTTACAAGTATATTTATCACTACCCAATTACGATATTCAGAGAAGTTACATTTCCGCATATTTGGCTTTTGGAGTAACACCTTTAATTCTTCATCGGTATATGTTTCTTTTATCGTCTCCTCTGCCTTATATAGTTCTATATTCTGCATCGTGATATTTTCTTCGTTACACCAAGAAAAGAACGCTTTCAGAGTTCGTGTGTAACTTCTTATGCTATTGGCGGCGAGTTCCGCCTCGCGCATACTGACAATCATTTTCTCAAGCGCACTCTTGTTTATTTCATCAATAGCACGCTTGATTTCCAAATGCTTACCAATAGCGGAAAAGTGTTGTTTGTATGTCGAGATTGTTTTCTCACTTAACCCTTTTGCCCTTTTGGATAAGATAAAATCGTGAAAAACATTCTCAACAGTTGCCGATACATCCATTGTGATTTTCTTCTTTTTCATAACGCTTGATTCCTTTCTTTTAAATAAAAAATCAAGCACGCTGTTTTTTACGCTGAAAATAGAAAAAACCACCGAAAACACTACGTTTTCGGTGGTATGGTCCGAGTGACAGGAGTCGAACCTGCGGCCTCTTGAACCCCATTCAAGCGCGCTACCAAGCTGCGCTACACCCGGATGTCAACTATGAAAGTATACCATACCTTTTGTAAACTTTCAAGTGTAATTTTAAAATTTTTAAAAGTTTATTCTCATGTCATAAAAGATATTATATTTTTCTTATTTAAGAACAGAATAAAAAATATATCAAGCATAAAGAGGTTTTCAAATGACAGTTTCTTTTGTTCGAACAATTATACTTTACATCATCATTATAGTTGCCCTGCGTTTAATGGGAAAACGTCAGGTTGGAGAGCTTTCCCCTTCTGAGTTCGTCGTAACTCTGCTAGTTTCCGAGCTTGCAACAATCCCGATGCAGAGTACAGCTATCCCTCTTTCTCACGGTATTGTGCCGATTTTTACCCTGCTTGCTCTGGAACTCCTCATTTCAACCATATTTATACGAAACTCAAAAATCAGAAAACTTGCAGTAGGCAGAATCAATATGCTAATTGAGGATGGAAAGGTAAAACAAGACGAGATGCGAAAGCTTCGCATAACGCTTGACGAGCTTTTGGAGGAGATCAGACTCAAGGGATATCTCGACATAAGCGAAATAAAATATGCGATACTCGAGGCAAACGGAGAGCTTAGCGTATTCCCTTTCTCAAAGTATGAACCCGTCACGCGCGAGGATATGAAAATCAACGAGAATAAAACTCTGCTTCCCCACACAATTATTTCTGATGGAGTTTATATAAAGAGTGAAGCAGAAAAGCTTGGCAGAAATAAGAATTGGGTTAAGAAACAATTACGCAAATCCGATGTCTCGTCTGTCGAAGATGTCTTTCTTATGCAGGCTGACAGAAACGGAAAAATCACGATAATACCGAAGGAGAAGAAAAAATGAAGGAAGTAATCGCAGCAAGCACAATCTTTTTAGTTATTATCTCCCTTTCCGTTATTTCTTCCGTTTACACGGATAATATTGCAGAGAAACTGACTAACCTTACGCATAACTGTGAGAAAGACATACAGGAAGAAAAATGGGGAGATGCTAAACTGAGTATAAAAGAAGCACGTGAGTGTTTTATAGAAAACTCTCACGCGCTCGAAAGCTTTTTATTACATGATGATATTGAACGCTTATCTGACATACTGACAAACATAGAAATTTCAGTTGAACTTCGCGACAGAAGCCAAAGCGTTTCAAATATCAAGATTTTTACAAGAAGACTACACGAGCTTGCCGAATCAGACAAACTCACACTTAACAACATCTTATAAATCTATTCCGTCTTAAGACCGTTAAGCTCTGAAAGGAAAGATTCAATGTCCTCAAATGAACGGTAAACAGAAACAAAGCGGACGTATGCAACCTGGTCGATTTCCTTAAGACGCTTCATAATCATCTCGCCTATTCTGCTGCTCGAAACTTCCTTTTCCATAGTATTCTGAAGAACCTGCTCTATTTCGTCTGCAACCTCTTCGAGCTTATGAATCGGAACAGGACGCTTGACGCAAGCACGAAGCATACCCGAAAGAAGCTTATTTTTATCGAACAGCTGACGTGAACCGTCGTTCTTTATAACATATAGCGGCATGCTCTCTACAGTTTCGTATGTTGTGAAACGTTTCTGGCAAGAGAGGCACTCGCGACGACGGCGGATAGAGCCGCCACCTTCAGCCGGACGGGAGTCGAGAACCTTACTTTCTAAAAAACCGCAATACGGACATTTCATAACCATTACCTCCGAAAAGGAAAATTTGACTAAAATGATGATACCACAAAATATAGTATCTTTTCAAGCAAAAACACTAAATCGTTACATATTTGTAATGTTTCAGACAAAAATTCTTTCAAGGAAACGCCTGGAAGATGCGAGCTCTTCCAATTCTCCAAAAGCTTCGGAATAGACTTCTATCAAAAGGTCTCCCTCATAACCGATTTTCTCTATCTCTTTTTTGAATATATTAAAATCAAAGACACCCTTTCCAGGAAGAAGACAGTCGCGTTCAGCATCGAAATCGCTTACGTGGATATTCAGAATCTTGCTTCCCATCGCATCAATGTATTCTTCGTACGGTATATTGGCACGGCGCGCCTGCTTTAAATCAAGTGTGAAGCCGATATTTTGGACATTTTGAGAAACGGCTCTGATGTAGTCAGGACTTGAAGACTTGCACCACGACACGTTCTCAAGACAAAGTGTTATCCCCTCTTCTTTTGCTATGTCTGCAAGGCGCGAGAGTGTTTCTGCCGCGTTGTCGCCAAGCACACATTCCGATGAATTACCAAAGAAACGGTCACCGTGCAAAGTAAAGTATTTTACGCCAAGTTTCTTTGCCATGCGAAACGCGTTCTTATACTTTTCAATAGCCTCAAGCGTTCTCCTTTCATATGCCGAAAAGAAGAAAACGCCTTCTGCAAACGCAGTATACGGATGTATGGAGACGAAAGATGCCTTATCGCAAAAGTTTTTTATCTTCTCGATAAACGGCAAAGAAATCTCTTCGTCGCAGTTATAGAAGAATTCGAACAAGTCAAAGCCACTGTTTATAAGTTTTTCAATTGCGATTTCAGAGTATTCGGGATAAAGCACTGCGCTGGAAATTCCGATTCGCATTATAACACCTCATAAAGAACAAAGGCTTGTGAATTCACAAGCCTTTGTTGAAATTCAATTACTACTTTGCTTTCTTTGAAAGCTTGACCCATATCGGACCTGAAATGAACATTGAAGAATAGAGACCTGCAATGACACCGACGATAAGCGGAATTACGAAATTGCGGATAGAAGTTACGCCAAAAACAGCAATGAGGACAACTGCAAGGAGTGTCGTAATTGTTGTATTTAAGCTTCTTGTAGCTGTCTGCCAGATGCTCTTGTTTACGATATCTGCAAAGCTTGTCTTCTTCATGAGCTTCTTGTTCTCACGTACGCGGTCAAAGATGATAATTGTAGCGTTGATTGAGTAACCGAGGATTGTGAGAACTACCGCGATAAATGTCATATTGACAGGAATTCTGAATACGACATATGCTCCCATAACGATGAAGACGTCATGCGCAAGTGCAACGATTGCTGCAAGTCCTGATCTCCAATCGAAGCGGATAGCAATGTAAACGAGCATGCAGATAATTGCAAGAACTGCAGAAAGAATAGCAGCGTTGCGAAGGTCAGCACCCATTACTGAGTCAACGTTATCAATAGCAAGAATATCGGACGGGATAACCTCGCCATTCTCGTTCTTCGTAGTGCCGTCGTTCAAGTTGTAAGCTGCCTTCAAAGCGGCAAAAACAGCTTCGCGCTTTTCTGTATCGAGAGCATTTGTCTTAATAACAACCTGTGTACCCTCTGATTTCTGTACAGCAGACGGAGTAACACCTTCGACATTCTTTACGATTGATGTGATATTATCAATATCTGTTTTTTCGAGATTTTTGTGCATCTCGTATGTCATTGTTGTTCCGCCGAGGAAGTCAATGTCAAAGTTGAATGCTCTTACACCGAACGGAAGAAGAATCAAAGAAACAATACCAACAAGCGCTAAAACAAGAGCGATTGCTCCGAATATGTTGAATTTTTCAACAACATTTAATCTGTTCTGTAATTTTTCAAACATCTTTCTTCCTCCTTATGCACCGTAAGCCTTGGGTGACTTAATCTTCATATCAACGAGACGGTAGAGCAAGAAGCGTGAAACGACAAGCACCGTGAACATTGAAATAACAACACCGAGTCCCAATGTAACTGCGAAGCCCTTGATTGTTCCCATACCGAAGAGGTAAAGAACGATTGATGCGATGAGGGTTGTGATGTTGGAGTCTAAAATCGCAGTGAACGCACGCTTAAATCCTGCATCAATAGAAGCCTTAAGTGTTTTTCCAAGACGGAGTTCTTCCTTGATACGCTCGTAAATAACTACGTTTGCGTCAACGGCCATACCTATTGAAAGGATGATACCTGCAATACCCGGAAGTGAAAGGTTTACCTTAAGGATAGCCATAACAATCATCATAAGCGCTGTGTAGAACGCAAGAGAGATACTTGCAACAACACCTGAAAGACGGTAGATGATAATCATAAACAACATAACAAGCAAAAGACCGATGAAACCTGCAAAGAGGCTTGTTTCAAGAGCTCTTTCACCGAGTGTCGGTCCAACTGAACGAAGCTCGATTTCTTCAAGATCGAACGGGAGCGCACCGGACTTGATGACATTTGCAAGATCCTGTGCTGCTTCTCCACCTGTTGCAGATGCACTGCCTGCATCACCAAAAGTAATGATTGCTTCATCTGAGTCAATACCTGTCGAAGCATATTCAGCACCGACAAACGGGCTGCTTACAGGCTCACCGTCAAGGCAGATTGAAATGTAGTTCTTTCCTTCTGCAGCGCGTCCTGCCGCCTTCTTTGTAGCATTCTTGAACTTTTCGCGTGCCTCGGAATTAAGCTTAAGAACAACGTGGTGCTGCTTAACGCCGATTTCAGAAACCTGTTCGTATCTTGCAACAGCATCCTTTACGTCCTTACCTTCGATAACAACATTTCCG
>JAZQSI010000213.1:0-3736 GCA_045629985.1 Eubacteriales bacterium | reverse complement strand
GGAATAGAGCGGGTCAAGCCCAAGTATCTCGCACGCCGACCTGACCGACGGTGTTACGGGGATATCCGCTTCAGAAAGCTCGATTGAAAGCTCCGTATTTTCGACAAACTCACAGAGCGTTGTCGCAACGCCGCCGCGCGTTGGGTCACGAAGCACGCGGAGAGAATCTCCGAGAGTATAAAGCTTTTCACAAAGGGAATTGAGCGGTGCGCAGTCGGAGAGTATTTCGCCCTCGACAAGGTTTTTGTTTCTCTCAAGCATTATCGCCGCGCCGTGGTCGCCGCAAGTTCCCGAAAGGAGAACGACGTCCCCCTCTCTTATGTTTTTCGGAGAGAGGTTTTCGTGCGAGAGAATGCCGATGCCTGCTGTGTTGATGTAAATTCCGTCACCGTGGCCGCGCTCGACAACCTTCGTGTCGCCCGTGACGACCGAAACGCCTGCCTTCTCGGCAGTTTTTGCGATTGAAGCGATTATCTTCTCAAGTTTTTCCTTTGAAAATCCCTCTTCGATTATGAACGAAAGGCTTAAATACTTCGGAATTCCGCCCGATACCGCAACGTCGTTTACCGTTCCGCATACCGAGAGCTTTCCTATGTCGCCGCCGGGGAAAAAGCACGGCGAGACAACGAAGCTGTCGGTTGAAAACACGAGCTTTTCTCCACCCTCAAGAATCGCACCGTCACCAAGGGATGCAAGCGCGGAATTTGAGAGTGCGGGAACTATCATTTCTTCTATCAAAGACGAGGTCTTTTTTCCTCCGCTTCCGTAGTCAAGTGTTATAATATCGTCCATCTATATCGCCTCCGTATATTTATATGCCGCGGCACACGCGCCCTCGCTCGAAACCATGCACGGACCGACGGGGTCCTCGGGAGTGCATACTTTTCCGAACATCGGGCAAGCGCGAGGGGAAATATGACCGCAGATTACGTCTCCGCAACGGCAAGGGGTTGCTCCGTTTTTCGTTGCATATTCAAGACCGAATTTCTTTTCCGCATCAAATGCGGAAAACTCTTCTCTTATCGAAAGTCCGCTCGCAGGGATTTCGGAAAGACCGCGCCAGAGGCTCGTCCTCGGCTCGAAAACCCTTTCCGTCATCTTCATCGCAATCGGGTTTCCTCCGTCTCTTACCGCCTGCGGATATGCGTTTTCGATTTTTGGACGCTTCTCCGCTATCTGTGAAAGAAGCTTATATACCGCGATAAGGATTTCTCTCGGCTCAAAACCTCCGACAACACACGGGAGCGAGAATTCCTCCGCGAGGAACGAAAATGCATCCGCACCGATTATGCTCGCAACGTGCCCCGGGCAGAGAAAGCCCGAAACGGAAAAATCGGGGTCTGCAATGAGTGCTCGAAGTGCAGGTTCTACCGTTTTGAGCATTGCGAGAACGGAGAAGTTTGAAACGCCTCTCTCACTCGCTTCCATAATCGCCGCGGCAGTGCCCGGAGCTGTCGTTTCAAACCCGACACCAAGGAAAACCACTTCAAAATCGGGGTTTTCTTCCGCAATACGCACCGCATCAAGCGGAGAATAAACCACTTCTACTCTCGCGCCGTATGCCTTTGACGTCGCAAGGCTTTTCCCTCTCTCGCTTCCGGGAACGCGGAGCATATCGCCGTAGGTCGCGATGATTATGTCTCCGCGCTCGGCGAGGGTGAGGATTGCATCTATCATCTCCGTCGGGGTTACGCAGACGGGGCAACCCGGCCCCGAGAGAAGCTCAACATTTTCGGGGAGAGCCGAGCGAAGACCCGATTTTGCGATAGACATTGTATGAGTTCCGCAGACTTCCATAATCTTTACTTTTCCAAGCGGAAGTGCGGCTATTTTTTCAAGTATTTCGCTGTTAGATAAGTTTTCGCAATTCATTTTCAACTTCCTCTGCCGCCTTTATGCTTTCTTCGGCTTCTGCCGCGCCCATGCGCTCAATCGCAAAGCCCGCGTGGACTATTACATACTCACCGATTTTCGGGTTTTCTATAAAATCGACTCGGATTTTTCTTCTTACGCCGTCGCGCTCACCTATCGCTTCCTTTCCCGAAAGCTCGGTTATTTTAAGTGGTACTGCAAGGCACATTTACTCCGCCTCCCCTTTCTGCTATCATAAGCTGACCGAGGGAAATTCCCTCGTCGTTTGTTGATACCTGTCTGTGTGTATAAACCGAAAGCCCGAACTCCGCAAGCCTTGCTTTCAGTCGCTTTAACATATACATATTCTGAAAACTGCCGCCCGAAAGGACAACGGTTTTGCACATTCTTTCTTCCGAAAGCTTTACCGCGACTTCCGCCGCCGAATAAACCAACGTGTTCATAAACGATGACGCGATTTCTGAAACGGATACGCCCATTTCCTTATCCTCCGCGATTTTTCGTATCATCTCGCGCCAGTCAAAGACGTAGGTTCCGTCTTCTTTTCTTATCTCATACGGATAGACTCTGTCCGTCTTTCCTGCCGCCGCCTCTAAAAGCGTTGCGCCCTGCCCCTCATACGATGCTGACTCTCGGATGCCGCAAATTGCGGCAACACCGTCAAAGAGCCTGCCCATACTCGAAACGGTCGGACAGTTTAAGTTTGCTTTGAGTATTTTTTCCGTCATTTCCGCGCGGTTTCCGAAAATCTTTTCGGGAGAAATTCCCGCTTCTTTCAGAAGCGAGACACCGATTCGTATAATGTCCCGTGTCGCGACGTCGCCGCCGGGAAGCGTAATCTTTCGCATTGTCGCGCACCGCTCAAAGCTCTCATAGCCGCCGTAAAGAATCTCCGCGCCCCAGGAAGTAGCGTCAGTGCCATACCCCGTGCCGTCCCATACGATGCCGAGAGTTTTCCCCTCAAGACCGTTATCCGCCATGCACGATGCCATATGCGCGTGGTGGTGATACACTCCGACGAGCGGAAGATTTTCGCGTTTTGACCTTTCTCTTGCATACTCTGACGAGAGATAGTCGGGGTGCATATCGCACACGAGAAGAGACGGTTTTATATCAAATATCCTCTCAAAATGCTCCACCTGCTCTTTGAAGCACCCAAGCGTTTCGAGGTTTTTAAGGTCTCCGATATGCGCGCTCGGGAAAATCTTGCCGTCGCGCGAGATTGAGAACGACGCTTTCTGCTCCGCACCGAGCGCGAGGATGCTTTTTTTGCTTCCTTTTACATTCACGGGGAGAGGTGCATATCCACGGCTGCGTCGCGCAAAATATTCTTTCCCCTCAAATTCCCACAGGAGAGAGTCGTCACAGCGAACGTATATTTCGCGGTCGTTTGAAAGTACACCGTCCGCAACATTTGCAAGCTTTTCTCCTGCCTCTTCATCTTTATATATAATCGGAAGCTCCGATATGTTTGCGCTCGTCATAACGAGAAACGGCAAATCTTCTTCCATGAGAAGATGATGGACGGGCGTATATGGAAGCATAACGCCGATATATCCGTTTTCGCTTAAATATTTATATGAATTTTTGTCTTTTTTCGAAAGGAGAACTATGGGTCGGCGGCGTGAGGTGAGAAGCTTCTCCTCCTCATCGTTTATCTCGGCAATCTCCCTTGCCGCTTCAATATCACGGCACATCACCGCAAACGGTTTTTCGTCGCGTCGCTTTCTCGTGCGGAGAGTTTTTACGCTCTCTTCCATATCCGCGCGACAGGCGAGGTGGTATCCGCCAAGGCCCTTGACGGCGCAGATTCCTCCGCGGCGAAGAAGCTCTTTTGCGTTTTCTATCGCATCCCCTGCGGCCT
>JAZQSI010000212.1:0-6039 GCA_045629985.1 Eubacteriales bacterium | reverse complement strand
GAGGGTAACGAGGGAGAGGGAACAAACCACACCTGGAAAGAGATAAACACATATTCCGTATTTGATTATGAGGACATGGGCGTTGACAGATATAAGGTGGAGGGCCTTTTGCAGATAGGCGACGAAACCGGCCCGCTTCCGGGAAAGGTAGGATACGGTCAGGTCTCTCCGAACTGCACGATACAGATTCGCGGTCAGACTTCAAGCCGCCAGCCAATAAAAAACTATAAGATAAGCCTTAAGGATAACAAGGGCATGTGGATGGGAAACACTTCAATTCCGCTCAATAAGCATGTCAACGAAGGTCTTCGCTTCCGCAACAAGATGGCGTATGACCTTATTACGGAGATTCCCCAGATGATGGCTCTCCGCACAAAGTTTGTTCATCTGTATGTAAAGGATACTACGGCAGGAGGAAACAATAAATTTACCGATTACGGAATCTATACATATGTTGAGCAGCTCAACAAAAAGACGCTCAAGGCACACGGCCTTGATGCGAACGGACACCTTTACAAGATAAACGAATTCGAGTTTTACAGATACAAAGATGTAATCAAAATGAAAGATGACCCGACATTCGACGAGGTTGCATTTGAAACACGCATAGAAACAAAGGGTAGCGACGACCACGAAAAACTCATCAAAATGCTCGAGGATGTAAATGATTTCTCAAAGCCTATTGACGATGTCCTCGATAAACACTTTGATGTTGAAAATTTGAGCTACTGGATGGCATTTCACATCCTTGTGGGAAATGCAGATACACAGAGCCGAAATGTTTATATGTACAGCCCTCTTAATCTTGACAGATGGTTCTTTATATCCTGGGATAACGACGGTATGCTCAATAAGACGGAATATGCCGTTGAAAACAGAGTTTCCTACGCCGAATGGGAAACGGGCGTCAGCAACTATTGGGGTAACGTGCTCTTCCAGAGAATGCTTAAGAGCGAGAATTACAGAAAGGCGCTTGATGCCGCAATAGAAGACCTCAGAACAAATTATCTCACAAAAAGCAAAATAGAAACAATGTCAAAGCGTTATGCAGGTATAGTGAAACCGTATGTTTATTCGTACCCCGATATTCTTAATCTGCCGTTTACATCCACAGATTATGACCGCATTGTAGCAGGGCTTCCGTCGGAAATTGAAACGAACTATAATCTTTATAAGGAATCGTTTAAAAAACCGATGCCGTTCTTTATCGATGCTCCGAGAAAGAAGGGCGATAAGCTTATAATATCAACGCAGAGTTCCTTTGATTTTGATGCAGAGCCGATTACGTATGATATACAGGTGGCTCGTGATTACAATTTCAAGAATATCATACTGGATAAGCAGGATATGGCACTTCCGATTGTTGAAATGGATATGTTGCCGCGCGGCCAGTACTTTATAAGAGCGACGGCAACGAACCAGAGCGGATATACCCAGACAGCGTTTGACTATTACTATGCTGACGGTGGAAAGAAATACGGAACAAAGTGCTTCTATATAGATGCCACAGGCAATGTTGTGGAGGATATATATGAAGACTGAGAGGTACAGAAATGAGTGGAAGTATCTCATTGATACTGCACAGAAAGAGGTAGTATGCAAGCGACTTTCGCCGTATCTTGAGCTTGATAAGCACGCAAAAGACGGCGGATATATGATACGAAGCTTATATTTCGACGATTATTACGACACGGCTTATGAAGAAAAAGAGGGCGGTTTCCTGCAGAGAAAAAAATACCGCATCCGTATATACAACTGCTCTGACGCAAGCATAAAGCTTGAGAGAAAGAAAAAATTCGGAAGCTACATCTTCAAGGAAGCGGCAAGCCTTACGCGTGACGAGGTATATAAGATTCTTGACGGGGATTATGACTTCCTTCTTCAAAGCGACAAGTCTCTTTTGCGGGAGTTTTACTTTGAATGCGTTTCCAATGTCATGCGGCCGAGAGTAACGGTGGATTATGACCGCGAGCCGTGGATTGCAGATGAGGGCACCGTCAGAATAACCTTTGATATGGATGTCCGTGCCGCTGTCGGAAGCTTTGATATTTTTGATTCCACTCTGCCCACACTTCCTGTACTTGAGCCTGGAAAGTGTGTAATGGAGGTTAAATTCACGGAGTTTCTTCCGCAGGGAGTGCGCGAGATTCTTCCTGACCGAGGTTCGGAATTTACTGCCGTATCAAAATACGTTCTTTGCTATGAGAAAACCGAGTATATGAACGCGTTTACAAAATATTGGTATGATAATTAAAGGAGAGGTAAAATATGAGTGTTCAGGACGTTATTAAAAAATCAATACTTGAGTCAGGCGCATTCGACGGATTGAGCCTGACGAACATCGCGCTCGGCCTTATTACGGCCATTATAGTTGGCGCAATTATATACTTTACGTATCAGAAGTTCTATACGGGTGTTATTTATTCAAGAAGCTTTGCCGTAACGCTTGTCGGTATGACGATTATGACCGCGGTCATAACTCTTGCCATCAGCACAAACATCGTCATCTCTCTCGGTATGGTCGGTGCTCTTTCAATCGTTCGTTTCAGAACTGCGGTCAAAGATCCGCTTGACCTTCTCTATCTCTTCTGGGCGATAACTTCGGGTATCGCATCTGGTGCGAATATGTACCTTCTCGTGTTTGTAGCTGCAGCGGTTATGATACTGATAATCATTATCTTTAACAAGCATCAGCTCAAAGGAAGAATCTACATAGCGGTAATTCACTATATTTCGGGCGAAACGGGGGATAACGTAATCCGCGCGTTTGGAAAGATGAAGTATTTCATAAAATCAAAAACGGTCAGAAAAGGCGTTGTTGAGATGGCGGTTGAGGTTTACTGCAAGAATAATGACACCTTCATTCTTGAGAAAATCCGCGCTGTTGAGGGCGTAGAGGATGTCACACTCATCCAGTATAACGGCGAATATCACGGATAATATACACCGTATGGAAGCGTGCTTCCATACGGTGTATATATTTGGGTTGAAATTGACGAAAAATAGTGATATAATGAGAAAAACAGAACTTAATTTCTTAAAGAAAGAAGATACAGACAAATGGCATCGACATATGAAGGAAGAAAACATAAGCAAAACAATATTTTTTACACAATCATAACTATTGTTCTTTTGTGTGCAATATTTTTGTCTATGGTCAGCTATTTCTACACAAAGGCTGAGAATGAAGCATATGAAATGCTCCATATGCAGACAAAGCAGATTAAGGATGACCTTACCTTGCAGATGCTTTCCGACAGAGAAAACCTCATGACCATGGCGAGCTTTGCGGCAAAACTTTATGCAGATGGTGAAGGCTATGATCTTTTGTTTGAGTCCTTTGGGGAAATCGGTTTGATTTCAAATATCGGCATATTGAATGCTGACAATTCTTTTGTCACAAGAGTGGGATCAGTGGATCTCAATGGGAAAATTTCGTTTGAAGAAGAAGCGAGCAAATGTCCTTATATAAGCGGTAGAGTTCCTGATGTTACGCGAGAAGGAAAAGAAATTATAAGAAGTGCTGTTCCGATTGTTTCTGACGGTGAGGTAGTTGGAGTGCTTTACGGCGTTATCCACCTCGCGAATATAGGCGAAAAGTATATTGAGATGGCAAAAGATCTTGTCGCGCAGCTTTTTGTTTACGGAAAGGAAAACGGAAAGTTTGTCGTTGATACAGTCAATGAGACGCCGGGCGAACTCTCGGAACTCAGTGCAAGGAAGTACAATGACGGCTATACATATGAACAGCTTGTCGGTACAGATAAAGGTTACAGCTCGTTCAAATCAATAAGAACGAACGAGGATTTGTATATTCATTATTCTACGTTTGAGGGATTCGATTGGGGAATCATGCTCGCGAGATATGAAACGCAGGTTTTTGAGGATGCTCATAGGATATCAAACGTATTGCTGTTGACGTTCCTTGCAATGTCAGTAGTAATGGCGTTATACATACTGATTATTATGGCTGTTGAAAGGCGCAGGAATGCGGTTGCTGTTTGCGCTTCGAATATAAGAAAAATTTTGCTTGAAATCAATCAGCAAAAAAATAATATAACCGAAGCTCTGCGCAAGATTTGTCTGTTTTCAAAATCAAAGTCAACTTTCTTCTTTGATACTGACGGAGAGGATCACAACTATGTTTTGCCGGCAGAAGAGCATAAGCTCTTAAGGGGCGAAGACAGAAAATATTTTATCGAAGAAATCTTGCATTACTCGGCAGAGCTTCGCCATATGAGCGGAACACTTGTCAGCATTATGCGAATTGTCCCGAATGACCATCTTTCAAACACGAACCCGCGCTTCTTTGAGTTTTTGAAAAAACACGGTATAAAAGAGGTTTCTTTTGCTTCCGTAACGAGCAAGGATAACCATATCTCCATTATAGGAGCTATCAATCCTGCAAGGAGCAAGGCTGCAAGACTTCTTGCAGAGAATATTGCGATTTGCTTCTCTATCGCGCTTTACAACAAAAAGCATCTCAACAAAACAGAGCGCGCCGCAACGACTGACTCTCTCACGGGCGTGCTTAACCGCGTTGTTTATAAGAGAGATTTGTTTGAATTTGACAATGAAAAACCACACAATTTCGCATGCGTTTATATTGATGTAAATGAGCTTCACCTTATAAACAATAAATACGGCCACGCTGCAGGCGACGAGATGCTGATATTTATTGCGAACACCTTGAAGGAGGTGTTCTACGGCCACAATATTTACCGTATGGGCGGCGACGAGTTCCTTGTTTTTGCAAAGGACGCGGATGTGGAGTCGGTTAAAAACGCCGTTGAGCTTCTTACAGAGCGCCTAAAGCCGATGAACTATAACGTAGCAATCGGCACATCCTACAGAACCCAGAACACAAACACTGAAGAAATGGTAAGAGAAGCTGAAGTCAGAATGTATGAGGCAAAGGCTCACTATTACCAGAACAAAGAAGAGAAGAGTACGGTAAAAAGTGAAGATCTCGGCTATGTTCAGACAAAAACGGGCATTCGTGAAATTGATACGATGATTTCTGTTTTGAGGGAGCATTATAACGGGATCTATCGTGTTTCGTTGGATACGAACAAGGCTCATAGAATCCTGATGCCTTCATACCTTGGTTATAAAGAGAATGAGGACGATTTTTCATCTCTTCTTGAAATGTATATAAATGATATGGTGCATCCTGATTTCCACAGGGCAGTTGTAAGCTTTCTTAATTATGATGCTGTAAGAAAACAGCTTGCATCAGGGACTTCACCGAGAATTACATTCAAGAAGGTGAACGGAGAACCTGTTATCCTCACCGTATATAAATTAAACGACGAGGATGACCGTGTCAACGAGACACTTTGGGTCTTTGCGAAGGATTAAGAAATTTTATTAAAGTTTAATAAAATTTAATAAATGCTTTACAAATGCGATTTAGTGTGGTAAACTGTTAAAAGGTAAATATTTGGCAAAATCGGCGAAAGTCGATGACGCAAAGCAAAGAGGCTAAGGTTTTATACTATGCCAGTCCAGCTGCAATAATAGAAAGCCCGTAGGTAGGGCTTTCTGTTGTTGCAGTTTTTTTACACTCTGAAGATTAAGAAGCAATATAATATTAAGGAAAGGGGTGATATGTCCGATGGATAAAATTCTGATAAGATTTGTTCTTATTCCTGTTCTGCTTGCTTTGATAGCGATTTTGGTTGTGCAGATACGGCGAGCAAAAAAAGAAAACGAACAAGAAAAAATGATAGATGCGGAAACAGGAATAGGAAATCTGCGATTTTTTAAGTACCATTTTAAATACACCATAGGGGACATATTGAGAAGCACCTACCACATTGCGTATATTATTCTGGATAGCAGCTGTTTGAGGACAAATACAGATGGAACCTCGTTTGCGGATGTGCTGAAGCATGTTGCATCTGTTCTGACGGAGAATACGGCAGAAAAAGAAATTTCCGCAAGAATCACGGAAAACGGATTTGCTTTTGCGTTTCGTGCGGAGTCGGACGAGGTAGCACAGAGAAGACTCGTTGAGCTCATGAATAAGCTGAATTC
>JAZQSI010000211.1:0-1948 GCA_045629985.1 Eubacteriales bacterium | reverse complement strand
TGTCTCGTGGTCTGTTCCGGGCCAATCGCAATGGACACCTGCATCTATCGCCTTACCTTCCGCAAAAGCAGAGTTGAAGTACGTAGTTGATACAGGATACGGTGCCGAGTCGCTTGTATGGAAGGTGTATTCAAGTCCGTTTTTCTTGCACCATTCATAGTTTGATGCAAACCAGTTCATATAAAGGACATTATTGTGTTCCCAGTAGTCGCGGCTCTGCTTTGATTCCTCGCGGCGGATAATCGACGGAAGATACGGCGTTATATCGTAACCGTATGCCTTTTCAAATGTCTCCTTGAAGGTTTCCGTCCATGGGAAATAGTCTTTCATCGGAGAATCCGTATTATATACGTTGCTGTTTACGCGGCGTGAATCTGCATCGGAGAACATGCCGATAATGGTATTTCCGAAATACTTTCCGTAGCGACGCTTGTATTCCTCGTAAATGTACTTTTGGAAATAAAGCGGGCTTTCGGGATGCTCGTATGCAGGAAATCCCCACTCAACCTTCTCAACCGTTACTTCTTCCCCGTTAAGGCGGAGACGAAGCGGTGCAAGATGCGGCGCAATTTTCTCAAGACGACCACCGACGTCGCCCGGAGGGCAGTCGTAGTCATCATTCATCCATATTTTGAGACCGACATCGTGGCAGGCTCGGATGCAATTATCAAGCATCGAGAACCATTCTTCGGTAAAGAACTGTTCCTTTGAAAAACCGTGAGGCGGTCGGTTGAACGGAATTATTCCGCCGTAACCCTTTTCCTTCATGTCCGAAAGGTCAGCATAGAACTTTTCGTATGTAAGGTCTTCTGGATTCGTTGTTGTTATATAGTAAAACGGAAATGGTCTTTTCTTGAAAATTTCACTCTCAGGAATCTTCTTCATTTCTCTCCACTCCTTATTCAGGTTTCTTCTCAAGCTTCAAGGGGAAGTCACCAAGCTTCTTGACCTTAAAGCCGTTTGCCTTATATTCTTCATAATCAAATGCTTCAAGCTCATCTATTGAAAGCTTGTGGAATTCGTAGAAATTCTTCCACCACTCATAGCCCGTTCCGAGCTCTGCGCCGAGATATGCATCCGCAATATCACAGCCCATTGCAGGAGCAACATAGAAAGCTCCCATTGCAAGAACGTTTACGCCGTTACCCGTAATTGCGCGGAGTGCGGCAGGCACACTCTCGACAACGCCTGCGTGAACGTGGGGACACTTGCTTGCCGCGATGTGGATACCCATACCCGTTCCGCAGAAAAGGAGACCTCTTTCAAACTCACCCTCTGAAATCATAGCTCCTGCGCGGAGACCTACGCGATGGAACATAAGGTCAGTGTCGTTCGGGTCAGAATCAACCTTTACTCCAACATCCGTAACCGTCCAGCCCTTTTCCTTAAGATGCGCGACAACAGCCTCTTTAAGCGGAAAGCCTGCAAAGTCGGCACCTACTAAAATCTGCTTATCTTTAATGGTTTTCATAATTCTCCTCCTTAATTTTCAAACATTGTATTTATAAGCATACCTGCAAAGAGCCAGTGCATCTCGCGTATGGGATGGTTTACGAAATTTGACATAAGCGCTGTTACATCAACGCCGTTTTCATGCATAAGCTTCCATTTTCTGTGGCAATCACATACTGGGATATTTTTGTTCCTGCAAAGCTCGCGTGCTTTATCGAGAAACGTTTCGAACACGCCCTCTGCCTGAACCTTCATGGCACGTTCTGCGTTGCCTTTGAGCATCGGAGGGTCGATTCGGTAGCTTACATAAGTATTCATCATATTCGGTGTCATAAAGATAATTTCGCTTCCTGCCTCACGGAGTTCATCGAAAATCCCGTCAAGTGAAGAAAGATAATTATCCAGATTTTCCATACCGAAGCAACAGTCGTTAAGTCCAAAGCAGACAACCGTGAGGTCAGGAGAATAATCAAGTACGTCTCTTTTAAGTCTCACA
>JAZQSI010000210.1:0-2394 GCA_045629985.1 Eubacteriales bacterium | reverse complement strand
CGTCAGGCATATTTTGTGGGCAAACCGAATCCTCTTATGATGAGAACCGGTCTTAAGATTCTCGGTGTTCATTCGGAAGATGCCGCGATTATCGGAGATAGAATGGATACCGATATCGTAGCGGGAATTGAGACGGGTATCGACACCGTTCTCGTTCTTTCGGGCGTAACGACGATGGAGGAATGCAACAAGTTCCCGTACCGACCGCGCATTATCCTCGACGGAGTAGGCGATATTCCGAAAGCCGCAAAATAAAAAGTAAGACGGAGAAGTTTGGACACAGCCACACTTCTCCGTCTTTAATTTTACTTTACGATAAAAGTGTTCTGACCTTTCTTTATCTCTAAAGAGTCAGAGAGCTTGCTCTCGTCAATCTGCATTTCTCTGTTTGGTCGAGCACCGTTTGGAGCTTCGCTGTTAAACCTCGGCGGTTTTTTCTCAAAATTTCCGTTTGGTCTTTCCGGGGGAGTGGTGCCTTCGAAGTCCGGCCTTTCGCCGTTCTGAGGTCTCTCGGGAGGAGTTTTGCCTTCAAAGTTTGGTCTTTCACCATTGGGGCGCTCTCCCAGGGGCATACCGTCCGGAAGTGCAACAGACGCAGTTTTTAAACGCTCATCTCCGCAGAGAAGGAAGTTTTCGCCCTCGGAAAGCTTCGAACTTGAAACGACAAGCTGTGAAAAGTCGTTCTTCGGAGTAAAGGAGAGAACGTCAATGTTGTCCTTGTTCCTTATCGTGTATGAAGTTACGCTGCCCTTTTGCTTTTCGGAAAAACGGAATGTGGCGCTGTTCTGCTCGCTTTCAAAACGGTCGAGCATATTGCCTGTATAAACCACGTCACCGCCACGGATGTAAACGCCCTTGTCTGCATCGAGTCCTGAATCCTGGCTTTCACCGCAGGCGTATGCATTTACAGTGCCACCTTCGATTATGAGCCAACCGTTGGAGTCGATTCCGTCACCCTCACCCGTAGAGCCGTTAACTGCTATGTTGATGTTACCGTCCCTGACGGTCATAACGGAGACGTTGTCTTCGCTTGTGTTGATGCCGTCGTTGCCTGAATTTATGTTGATGTTGCCACCGTAAATTGTGAGGTGGAGATCTGTAGAAATCCCTTCGTTTTCGGCATTGACGTTAAGGATGCCGTTTCCGACTGCCGCGCCATAAATATTCATAGACATCCTTGAGTTGATTGCCGCGTCGTATTTGTGGAGCTTTTCGCTGTCTTCGACCTTTGTTCCGTCTTTGGAAAGCTCAATAGATTTATAAATCTTTGCGACATATGACCCGTTTATGGTATTTTCCGAGTTGTCGCCGATAATAATGTTTGCGCCGGCACGAGATGTGTCAACATCTGCTGTCGAGTCATCTTCGTCATCGTCACCGCATTCATAGACGTTATAGAAAACGATTGCAGGAGCGACCGTACAGGTGATATTTGCATCGCTTAACGCGAGAGTTACTACGGCGTTCGGGTCGTCCTCTGCATCTTCACCGAGGTCGACTGCAATCTGGCCTTTTGAAAGTGTGCCTTTGAGGACATAATCGCCGGGCTCGGTTATAGTTATTACCTTATGCGCAGAAGCTTCCTCGGCTGTATGCATATCGGCTGATGTGCCTTCACCATAGGTAAAGTCGGTGCCGTCCTTGTAATATACGATATCGTTTGAGAGATATACAGCGGCGGTCTCATCCTCCGTGATTTCTTCGCCGCCGACAGTGATTGTCTCGTCAGATAAGAAAATATGGATGGCGTCGTCGGAGAAATTTCTGAGAACTCGTCCATCGTCTGTTACGTTACTGCAAGATACAAGCAACAGACATGCAAGTATAAGTGGGAAAAGTTTGAATTTTTTCATAAAAATCACATCCTTTAGAAAGTATTCTATCACAAACATATGTCTTATTGAAGAAAAAAACGTGAAAAATTTGTAAATAATTAAAGCGCTCTTTTGCGGGAAAACTAACTTTGAAAGGAGAGTTTTTTTATATGGATAAAAAGAAAAAGGGAATTGACGATTTGAAATTCGTCCGCGAGAAAGCACCCATAATAACAGAAGAGCTTTTTGAGATTGATTCGCTCGCTTCTGTGAATGAGTGTACGGGTATGGGGAAGATTTATCCAAACTACGAGGGCAAGGATCTTGACGATGTTTTCGATAAAGCGGAAATAAACACAAAAAGACTTGAAAAGAATGAATGAGAAAGGTCTCGCAATGTTGAATTTTGCAAAAAAATATGGTACTATGAATAAGCCGAGGGGGGAACCCTCGGCTTATTTAAGGAGTTACATATTATGGGAAAAACGCAAAATTTTACAGCGGGGAAAATTCTTTCTCCGCTTGTCCGATTTACGTTGCCGGTTCTGTTCGCACTGTTTTTGCAGGCGATGTACGGCGC
>JAZQSI010000209.1:0-3267 GCA_045629985.1 Eubacteriales bacterium | reverse complement strand
ATTCTCTTCTTCGGCGAGAGAGCACGGAAGGCAACGTCAAGATTTGCCTTTAAAAGCTCCCACGGGAAAGCGAAGAGGCAGTAGTAAAGACCTGCAAAGAATCGCTTGGGGTTGAAAAGGTAAAACGCCTTTTTGTGGATGAAGAATCTTGCTGTGAAGAGTGCGGTGAGAATGCTCACAACACCACCTGCCGCAAGTACCTGCCACGATGCATCACCCGTGAAGATTGCCGCAATCTGACCCGTGATTACAAGCCAGAATATGTAGCACACGATGGCCGTGGAGAGTATTGCCGGAAATTTTGCCTTTTTCAAAGGAACACCTCCTGATTATTCTTTTATCTTAGCGGCTATCTTTCCTGAAAGCCACTCGATAAATTCCTCCGCGCCGTCGCCCGTTTTGGTTGAAACGCGGAAAACCTTTGCCTTGCCGTTTAAGTCGAAGACGTTTCGCTCAACGCGCTTATCGTCAAACTCGAAATACGGCAGCATATCATATTTATTCATAACAAGCGCTTCGCTTGTTGCGAACATGAGCGGATATTTCTCTACCTTGTCGTCGCCCTCGGGAACGCTTAAGATTGCAACGCGGAAGTCCTCACCGATGTTGAACTCCGCAGGGCAAACGAGGTTTCCGATGTTCTCAACAATGAGAACGTCAAGCTCTGACAGATTAAAGAACGAGAGCATGTGGCGGATGGACATCGCCTCGATGTGGCAGGCGCCGTCCGTCTGGAGCTGGACGACGGGAATGCCCATCTTGTCAATCTTATCCGCGTCAATCGCGCCTGCGATATCGCCCTCTATAACGCCGATTCTGTATGTGTCGCGGAGACGGTTGATGATGTCGGTTATGAGGCTTGTCTTTCCTGCACCGGGCGAGCCCATAACGTTTATAAGGCAAACGTTATTCTCGCGGAGCGTCGCTTTTACCTCATCGGAAACGTCCTCGTTCCACTCAAGAATCTGTTTTACTATTTTAATTTCCATTATTCGACCTCCAGACTGTCAACGAAATACTCCCTGCCGGATTTTAGCGTGAAGTCCCAGCCGTCGCAAACGGGACAGTGGATTCTCTTTTTCGGAATCTCTCCGTCATAGCCGCATTTGTTGCAGTGAATGGTTATCGGAATCCTCTCGACTTTAAGGCGCGCTCCCTCGGCAATCGTGCCGCGTGAAGCTATGTCGAAGTATTCCTGAATGCACTCGGGAAGCACTCCCGAAAGCTCGCCGATTTTAAGGCGAATCTCAAGAATCTTTTTAGCTCCTGCACGCTCCGCTTCGGGAACTGCCGCTTCGATGATTCCTTCAGTTATTGCAAGCTCGTGCATAATTATCTGTCCATACAGCTGAAGCACGGGTCGATGCTTGCGATGATGAGACCTGCATCCGCAACGGAATTACCCTTGAGCATCGTCGGGATGGTCGGAGCTGTTTTGAAGGTCGGAACGTGGATAGAAACGCGCTTGTTGAACTCGCCGCCGTCCGTTACTACCTTATAGGTAACCTGACCGCGCGGAGCTTCGTGGCGAACCATATACTCGCCTGCAGGAACCTTCGGGATTTTTGTTCCGAGGTTAATCGGGCCCGTCGGGAGCATCTCAAGAGCCTGACGGATAATCTTGATACTCTCGAAGTTCTCAAGAACGCGGATGACAACGCGTGAGAAAACGTCGCAGGAGTCGTAAACTGCCTTGTCAAACTCAAAGTCCTCATAAGAGCAGTAGGGTGAATCCTTACGGACGTCAACTGCGACATTCGATGCTCTTGCGTGAGGGCCAACCGCACCGATGCGGATTGAGTCCTCTGTTGTGAGAACGCCGACGCCCTTTGTACGGAGCGCGACAGTCTTGTCTGTGAGGAGGATGTCGCGGAGACGAATCATCGACTTCTCGACCTTATCAAGCATCTCGAGAATCTTTCTTCTCTTGTCGTCGTCAATATCACGGCGGACACCGCCGATTGTAATCATACCGTAGTTTACGCGGTTGCCCGAGATTTCCTCAAGCATATCCATGATTACCTCGCGCTCGTTCCACGTATGCATAAAGAGGCTGTCGTGGCCGACAAGGTGAAGAGCGATACCGAGCCAGAGGAAGTGAGAGTGAAGTCTCTCAAGCTCGTTCATGATAACGCGGATATAGTCGCCGCGCTTCGGAACTTTAAAACCTGCAATGTTCTCAATCGCCATAGCGTATGAAAGCGCATGGGAATGTGAGCAGATACCGCAGACGCGCTCAACGAGCGTAATCGTCTGGATAAAGTTCTTCTGCTGGGCAAGCTTTTCGATACCTCTGTGGTTGTAGCCGATGAAAACCTCGGCAGAAGTAATCTCTTCGCCGTTTGTGTAGAGCTTTGCGTGAACCGGCTCTTCAAGCGCAGGATGGTACGGACCGATAGGTACAATATAGCTCATTTCTTATTCTCCTTTCTTTCCGTGTGCGCGGTCGATAAGCTCGTCCATCGGGGTGACGATAATCTGACCCTGACCGTCGAGCATATTATCCGGCATAAAGAGGCGCTTTGAAGTGTCAAGACCTTCAAAGGTCATCTCCATAAGCTCGCAGATTTCTCTCTCTGCCCACTCGGCACCAAGGTCATAAATGCCCGAAATTGACGGAAGAGTGCTCTCCCCGTCAACGGTGTATGACTCGATACCGTTTCCGACCTCGTATTCGTAGGAGATATTCGGCTTTCCCTCATCGTTGATGAAGCCGTGGATCATTGCAAGTGCAATGCCGTCGCGTCTCATACGCTCTGCTGTCGGAATAACTTCGTCCTTTGTGATGGCAATCTTTTTGTATTCCTGCATTTTTCCACCTCACGATTTATATTAAATGTTTTTTTGCATTCTCGGCTATTATATCACATTTTTCGTCATTTGAAAAGCGAATTTGCTATATTTATATATGTTAATATTTTAACATATCCTCGGCAACTGTGCGCCCGAAAGTTTTGCTACGACACGGCTTCCGAATTCACCGCGTACAGAGACGCGGCCGACGTGGTTTTTCGTGACGCGTCCGATGATTGCGGCATCCTTTCCCTCGGGGGTATTTCTCATAATCGAAAGAGCCTCACCGGCTACCGATGCATCGACAATCGCAAGGAGCTTTCCCTCGTTTGCGGAATAGAGCGGGTCAAGCCCAAGTATCTCGCACGCCGACCTGACCGACGGTGTTACGGGGATATCCGCTTCAGAAAGCTCGATTGAAAGCTCCGTATTTTCGACAAACTCACAGAGCGTTGTCGCAACGCCGCCGCGCGT
>JAZQSI010000208.1:0-6574 GCA_045629985.1 Eubacteriales bacterium | reverse complement strand
ATTATATCGTAGCACAACGAAAGCAAAAAGTAAATCTCGCAGTATAATCTCCTGCCGTTTACAAATAATAGCATCGTAATTTGTAAAATAAGGAGATAGATATATATATGAAAGCTACTGGTATCGTCCGTAGAGTTGACGACCTCGGGCGTATTGTCATTCCCAAAGAAATCAGAAGAACCCTCAAGATTCGTGAGGGTGACCCGTCACAGACAACATTGACACCAATCGACCAATTTTGCTTGGCAATACATAGTCTTGCGAAAAGAATAAAAGCGAGGTGAAATTCACCTCGCTTTCGTGTATTATCCAATTGGAAGTCCAGAATTTAATAAGGCCCAAGCATCATGATATTCTTGGAAGAAATCAACTTTTCCCTGCTCGGACAAATCGTGTATTAATACGTGCGCATCAGTTTTTACAAAATATTCTTTTTTTGCTGAATCGTAATACTTTCCTGGGGCAGAAAGAGAAAAATAAGGTACTTTTCTAACGGTGTAGGCATTATACTCAGCGGCAATTTCTAATACATCTTGCCAAACGAGTTCTAATTCTTCGTCCGTAAGGGCGGTGTTCTTTACCACTGCTACTTCTACACTAAGAACATTATTCCAATTATATTTGGCTCCCAAATCATCGTATGTCATACGCCATTGAGGCTGTTTTTCGGAAAGAATTTTTTGCAGAACAAGATAGTCGTAATCGGTGTCAATTACATAATACTGGCGAGCAAATTCACCAGCCAGAAAACCCTCGTTCCAAACCATCTTGCCAACGCTTGCAACATGGCATTCTATCCCATTGATAGTTGCAGGATACTCTCTGAAATTTCGTTTCCAATCTTCAATCGTAGTATCGACGTACTCTGTTGAAACAGTAGCGTTGGGGTCGATAGTTTTTGCGAATTCTAAAATTTCTTCATATGTATGATGTTCTTCTGTATATCCCTCGGGTGGATTATAAGAGCAAGCAGATAGACAAATAATAAAGGACAAGCAAAGAATGATGGAAAAACCTTTTTTCATAAAATCACCGCCTTTAATTTATTATATCACAATCAGTCTAAAAAGTAAATCTTGCGGTATATTTCTTCTTAATTTACAGATACTAACAACACAATTTGTAATTTAAGGAGAAATGAATATATGAAAGCAACTGGAATTGTAAGAAGAATTGACGACCTTGGTCGTGTTGTCATTCCTAAAGAAATCCGCCGCACCATGCGAATTCGTGAAGGCGACCCGCTTGAGATTTACACCGACCGTGACGGAGAGGTAATCTTCAAGAAATATTCGCCCGTCGGTGAGCTTGCGTCGTTTGCAGGGCATATATGCGAAACGCTCTCGAAGACAACGGGGCAGACGGCAATCGTCTGCGACCGCGACAGCGTTATTGCGGCATCAGGCGCAGGAAAGCGCGATTTGCAGGACAAGAGAATTTCGGAAGCTCTTGAGCGCATTATCGAGTCGCGCCAGATTTACCAGCACAAGAGCGGTGAGAGCACCGTTGCCGCGGTTGAGGGTGATGGAAGTCAGTTTGTGTCAATTGCCGCCCCGATCATCTCGGAGGGCGATGTATCTGGTTGTGTTGCGTTTCTCTTTGACGGTACGGAAGCGGAGCTCGGCGAGACGGGCTACAAACTTGCACAGACCGTTGCAGGATTTCTCGGCAAGCAGATGGAAAGTTAGAAAAATACCTACGGAATTTCCGTAGGTATTTAAATTAAGAAGAGCAGATGCTTTCGCATCTGCTCTTTTTGCTGTTTCACTAACAGCAGCCGCCTGCCTTCATTACGAAGGACTGGCAGTCAGTGCACTGGTCCTGAGTGGGGTTGTTCTCGTGTGTGCCGACCTGAATTGTGTTGAGAGAGCAATAGTTGACACCTTGGCAGTGATGCTTGCAGCTTGTTACTGTGCACTGGATGCTTTTATTCGGATTTTCGTTCATTCTGAAATACCTCCATAAAAATTTTGTGCTACGGAATTATCTTGTGCATCGAGAAATAAAATATGCATTTTGAAAATTTTATAAACTTGACAATAATGCAAAAATTTTTTAATATAGAGATAGTATATTTTGTTTTAAAAGGAGTGAAGTTTTTTGAAAAACAATGCTCTTCGTTTCGTGATAAATACATCAAAAAAGGAAGCGCTCCGTCTTATAGCCGTAACAGTGCTCAATGCGCTCGGCGCGTTTCTCGGCGTATATCTCGCGCTTATTATGCGAAATGTAATAAACAGTGCAGTTGAGGGTAATGGTGCAGAGGTTAAGTTGTGGGCGATAACGCTCGTCGCGGTCGTCATCGCGGAAATTATTATGTTTATAATTTCTCGAATTCTTGCAACGCAGATGTCAGCTCGCCTTGAGATAGCTTTCCGCGAAAGCGTTTTTTCAAAGCTTCTCCGCAAAGAATACTCCGCGCTCTCCGCCTTTCACAGCGGCGAAGTGCAGAACAGACTGTTTAACGATGTCACCGTTGTCAGTGAGAACGTTGCAACGCTTCTCCCGCAGTTCATTTCTCTCATAACGCGCCTTATTGCGGCGCTTGTTGCGGTTTATGTTGTAGATGCCTTTTTTGCGAGTGTAATTCTCGTTGCGGGCGTTGTTCTTTTTGTTCTTGCCCGCCTTTTCAAGAATGTGCTCAAGAAGACACATAAGGACGTCCAGGCGGCTGGTGGCGAAGTTCGTGCACATGCGCAGGAGTCGGTTGAGAATCTTCTTGTTATAAAAGCGTTCGGTATGGAAGAGAAGATTGAAGAAACGGAAAGAGGACTGCACAAAAAGCATTACAAAAAGAAGATGGTGCGCGCGTTTTTCTCTGTTGGTGCATCTGCAGGCTTTTCAACTCTCATAAATCTCGGATATGTTTACGCTATTCTCTGGGGTGCATATAAAATCCTCTCGGGTGACGGCGGCTTTGGATATGGTGACTTTGTTGCGATTATGCAGCTTATCGGACAGATACAGACACCGTTTGCATCGCTCTCGGGAAGTCTTTCAAAGTATTATTCAATAATCGCATCGGCAGAACGTCTTCTTGAGCTCTCGGACCTTCCTGATGACATCGAAAAGCGTGCGGACACTGCCGCAATTTACGAAAAAATGACATCAATCGCGCTTTCTGACGTAAGCTTTTCTTATGGCGATGCATACGTTTTGAAAAATACCGACATTGAGATTGAGAAAGGCAAGCTGACTCTCGTCTCCGGTATTTCGGGCATCGGCAAGAGCACGATGATAAAGCTTCTTATGGGAGTGATCAAGCCCGACAGTGGCGAGGCTTGTGCCGTTATGGGCGATGAGAGAGAGGTTCTTTCATCAGCAACGAGAGCGCTCTTTGCCTACGTTCCGCAGGGAAATCTCCTTATGAGCGGAACCATTGCCGAAAATCTCCGCCTCGCGAAAGAAAATGCAACGGATGAGGAAATTAAGGTTGCGCTTAAAATCGCGTGTGCAGACTTTGTGGAGGAGCTTCCGAGTGGTATCGATACTCGTCTCGGCGAGCGCGGAAGCGGGCTTTCGGAAGGTCAGGTTCAGCGCCTTGCGATTGCGAGGGCAGTTTTGTTTGATGCGCCCATCTTCCTTCTTGACGAGGCGACAAGCGCGCTGGACGAGGAAACAGAGCGCCGCGTTCTTGAAAACATAATGGCGCTCGAGGGAAAAACCTGCGTCTGCATTTCGCACCGCAGTGCTGCCCGCGAGGTTTGCGATAAGGAAATTTATATCGAAAACGGTAAGATTTGCGAAAGGAAATAGAAAATGAACATAGCAGGCTTTCAGAGATTGACGCTTCTTGACTTTCCGGGTAAGACTGCGGCAACGGTATTCACCCCCGGATGCAACTTCCGCTGTCCGTTCTGCCATAATGCTTCTCTGGTTCTCCACACCGACGAGGCAGAGCATTATGGAGAGGACGAAGTATTATCATATTTAAAAAAGAGACAGGGCATTCTCGACGGTATCTGCATAACGGGTGGAGAGCCACTTTTGCAGAAGGATATTGCGGACTTTATGGAAAAGGTAAAGAGTCTTGGCTACAAGATAAAGCTCGATACAAACGGTTCTTTCCCCGAAAAGCTTCGTGAGCTTGTCGGAAAAGGTCTCGTTGACTATGTCGCGATGGACATAAAAAATTCAAAAGAAAAGTACGCCGCGACGGTTGGAATTGAAAAATTTGACACCTCTGCCGTTGAGGAGAGTGTTTCATACCTCCTCTCGGGTATGGTGGATTTTGAGTTTCGTACGACGGTTGTCGATGAGCTCCATACGGAAGAAGATATAGAGAACATCGCCGTGTGGATACGCGGTGCGAAGCATTACTTCCTCCAGAATTTTGTCGACTCGGGCGACATCCTCGGAGACAATCTCTCCGCCGCAAGCCGCGAAAAGCTTGATTCTATGCGGAAAATCGCGGAAAAATACATAGATATTGTGGGCGTTCGCGGAGTGTAAACACAATATCTTGTGTGAAAAATGCAAAAAAGATATTGACAAAAATACAATATATATGATAAAATTCTCTTACATGCACTAAATGTAGGAGGATTTTTCTATGTATCAGGTAACGAAACGCGACGGAAAAGTCGTAGATTTCAACTTATCAAAAATCAGCAACGCCATTATGCAGGCGTTTGATGCTTGTGACAAGCAGTATAATTCCGACATTATCGACTTCCTTGCACTCAAGGTTACGAGTGACTTTGAGCCGAAGATTGAAAGCGGAAAAATCACGGTCGAGAGCATTCAGGACAGCGTTGAGTCCGTTCTTATCAAGGGTGGCTACGACGATGTTGCAAAGGCATACATCCTCTACCGTAAGCAGCGCGAGAAGATAAGAAACCTCGGTTCGACAATCGTTGACTATAAGGAAATTATCGACAACTACCTCCAGATCAACGACTGGCGCGTTAAGGAGAATTCCACTGTTACATACTCTGTCGGCGGTCTTATTCTTTCAGGCTCGCGTGCGATTACAGCTAACTACTGGCTCTCCGAAGTTTACGACGAAGAAATCGGAGATGCTCACAGAAACGCTGATATCCACATCCACGACCTCTCAATGCTCACAGGCTACTGTGCAGGTTGGTCATTAAAGCAGCTCATTCAGGAAGGCCTCGGCGGTGTTACGGGCAAGATTACATCTTCTCCCGCAAGCCACCTTGCAACTCTCTGCAACCAGATGGTAAACTTCCTCGGTATCATGCAGAACGAGTGGGCAGGCGCTCAGGCTTTCTCATCCTTTGACACATACCTCGCTCCGTTTGTAAAGGCAGATAACCTTTCTTACGACCAGGTAAAGAAGTGTATCGAGTCCTTCATCTACGGCGTAAATACACCGAGCCGTTGGGGTACTCAGGCTCCGTTTAGTAACATCACTCTTGACTGGACAGTGCCGAACGACCTTGCAGAATTAAACTGCATCATCGGCGGCAAGGAAATGGACTTTAAGTATAAAGACTGCCAGAAGGAAATGGATATGGTCAACCGCGCATTCATCGAAATCATGATTGAAGGCGATGCAAACGGACGCGGCTTCCAGTATCCGATCCCGACATACTCTATCACAAACGACTTTGACTGGTCAGAAACAGAGAACAACAAGCTCCTCTTTGAGATGACCTCAAAATACGGTACACCGTACTTCTCAAACTACATCAACTCCGATATGGAGCCGAGTGACGTTCGAAGCATGTGCTGCCGTCTCCGTCTTGACCTCCGCGAGCTCCGCAAGAAGTCAGGCGGCTACTTCGGAAGCGGTGAGAGCACAGGTTCTGTCGGCGTTGTTACAATCAATATGCCGAGAATCGCATACCTCGCAAAGGACGAGAAGGAGTTCTATGCTCGTCTTGATAAGCTTATGGATATTGCGGCCCGATCACTCAAGGTAAAGCGTACCGTTATTACAAAGCTTCTTGACGCAGGCCTCTATCCGTACACAAAGCGTTACCTCGGAACATTCAACAACCACTTCTCAACAATCGGTCTTGTCGGTATGAACGAAGCTTGCCTCAACGCTAAGTGGATTGGCAAGGACCTCACAAACGAGAAGGCTCAGAAGTTCACTCAGGACGTTCTCAACCACATGCGCGAGAGACTTTCTGACTATCAGGAAATGTACGGCGACCTTTACAACCTCGAAGCTACACCTGCTGAGTCAACAGCTTTCCGTCTTGCAAAGCACGACGTAAAGCGTTATCCGAACATCATCACAGCTGCAAAGACCTGCGATGACACTCCGTACTACACAAACAGCTCACACCTCCCCGTAGGTTACACAGAGGACATCTTCACAGCTCTCGACATTCAGGACGAGCTTCAGACTCTCTACACCTCGGGCACTGTTTTCCATGCATTCCTCGGCGAGAAGCTTCCTGACTGGAAGGCAGCTGCAAACCTCGTCAAGAAGATTGCAGAAAACTACAAGCTTCCGTATTACACACTCTCTCCGACATACTCCGTCTGCAGAACTCACGGTTACATTCAGGGCGAAGAGTTCACTTGCCCCGACTGCGGTGAGAAGACAGAGGTTTACAGCCGTATCACGGGTTACTACCGCCCTGTTCAGAACTGGAAC
>JAZQSI010000207.1:0-18685 GCA_045629985.1 Eubacteriales bacterium | reverse complement strand
CTCAAGGTTTAACTTATCCGCAATCATTGCGATGAATTCTGAATTCGTAGGCTTTCCTTTGGTATTTGAGACCGTATAGCCGAAGAACTTATTGAGCGTGTCGAGGTCGCCGCGGTTCCACGCTGTCTCTATCGCGTGGCGAATGGCGCGCTCAACTCTTGAAGAAGTGGTCTGGAATTTGCGTGCGACCGTCGGATAAAGCACCTTTGTTATCGCATTTATGATGTCGATATCATTGACCGCGAGAATAATCGCCTCGCGCAGGTAGTGGTAACCCTTTATGTGGGCGGGAACTCCGATTTCGTGGATAATTGACGTGACGAGAAGCTCCACGCTCTCGCTTGATGCCGCGGGAAGGTCGCGCCGTCTGTTTATTCCGCCGCCTCCCGCAAAGAGAGTGAGGCGGTCGATGAGCACATCCGACGTAAACGGCTTTACCATAAAATACGTCACTCCCACCGCCGTTGCGGCACGCGCAAGCGCTTCGTTTGCCATAAGGGATGTCATGAACACAATCGGGCGCTTGTTTGCCGACATCTTTCCGATTTCCTCGGCAACGCCAAGCCCGTCCGTAGATGTAAGAATACTGCTCACGATGATCACATCGGGGGACGTTTCCTTTACAAGCGCTAAAGCTTCTTTTCCGTCCGAACACGAGCCGCAAAGCTCAAATGCGCGCGATGCGGATAGCGTATTACATATCATTTCAAGATATTCCTTGTTTTCCTCTGCTACGACAACTTTAATTTTGTTTCCCATTTTTCTCTTTCCTCCATATTTTCTTTATGGATATAATTTACCATATTTTGGCAAAAGTTGCAATACTTATTTTGGAAATTATTGGAAAATATTTTCGACGCTCTTCGATTGAAAAACCGCGATACGTGTGTTTTACTTTTTAAAGCTAAAAAAGTGAATAAAATAATTTACAAATCTGTTTAATTATTGTATAATTATTATAAATGGCAAGGAAAGGAGAGAGTTTTTATGGCTCGCGCAATTTGTGTTGCGTCCGGAAAGGGCGGAACTGGCAAAACATCCGTCGCATCAGGGCTCGCGTGCTGTCTTGCGGCACTTGGAAAACGCGTTGTCGTTATAGATGCAGACGTTGGCCTCCGCAATATGGACATCGTTCTCGGTGTTTCCGACCTCTCGCTTTTTGACTTTACGGACGTTTTATCGGGCGCTGTTTCTCTCTCGTCTGCTCTTCTTTCTCATCCCCTTGTCGAAAACTTGCGTCTTCTCTCCTCTCCGCTCGGCGAGGATGCGGGGCACGAGACCACACCCGAAGAGCTTGCCGCGCTCGTTGAAGAGATAAAGCGCGAGTGCGACTTCGTTATTATCGACTGCCCTGCAGGGCTTGACTTTGGCTTCCGCCTCGCGGCAGAAGCGGCAGACGCGGCGATTATCGTCACAACTCCCGACACGGTTTCTCTCCGCGATGCCCAGCTCACGCGCGCTTCTCTCCGCGCAAGGGGGATTTCGGATATCCGCCTTGTTGTCAACCGCGTAAGGCCGTCGCTCATCCGCCGCCTTGCATCGCTCAATATCGACGAGGCGATAGATCGAACGAGCACCCAGCTTCTCGGCGTAGTCCCCGAGGATAAGAACGTTATCGAATCCGCAAACCGCGGCAATCTCCTGTTTTCAAATCTTCGCTCCCCCGCCGCAAAGGCTTACCGCAATATTGCGCGCCGTATCTGCGGTGAGAGCATCCCGATTATGAAGATATCGAAGAAGATATAGTTTCAGAGGAATAGATTATGAACATAGCACTTATAGCACATGACAAAAAGAAGGAACTTATGATTCAGTTCTGCACGGCATACAAGAGCGTGCTTGAAAAGCACTCGCTCTGCGGCACTGCCACTACCGCAAAGCTCGTGAGCGAGGCGGCAGGGATTCCCGTCCACGCGTTTCTCTCGGGAGCGCAGGGCGGCGTCCAGCAGATTGGCGCGAGAATCGCATACAACGAGATTGATATGATGCTCTTCTTCCGCGATCCTATCGCCGCGCGTCCGCACGAGCCTGACGTTTCGTCCGTTCTCAACCTCTGCGATTCGCACAACATCCCCGTTGCAACGAACATCGCGACAGCCGAGGTTCTTATTCTCGGTCTTGCCAGGGGAGATATGGACTGGCGAGATATTGTCCGCGCAGGCGGAGATGCAAACATAATATAAACAAAAAGAAGTCGGAAAATTCCGACTTCTTTTTTTCTTATTCTACTTCTTCTATTGTAGGAAGTGCAGGTATTGCACCGCGCTTCTGGACGCACTTTCCTGCAACGCGGTTTGCAAAAGAGCCGTAAGCTTTTGCAGACTCTTTCGTCAGAGACGTATTTGCCTTTCCGTCACGGATGAGCTTATACATAAAGCCGCCGAGGAATGAGTCTCCCGCACCCGTTGTGTCGCATACCTTTACCTTTTCACTCGGGACGATTACGCACTCATCACCAAAGTAAATTCTCGCGCCGTCTCCGCCACAGGTGAGGAGAACTATCTTAATTCCCTTGTCAAGGAGAACGCGTGCAGCCTCGTCAAAGTCTGCCGTTCCGCAGACGAGCTCGCACTCGTTGTCAGAAAGCTTTATGACATCAACAAGCGAAAGGGGAGCGCGCATTTCCTCAATCGCCACCTCTTCCGAGTCCCAAAGAAGCGGACGGTAGTTCGGGTCGTAGGAAATAACCGCGCTGTTTTCCTTTGCAAACTTTATCGCAGAATATACTGCACTCTTTGACGGCTCTGCCGTAAAGGAGAGCGAGCCGAAGTGCAAAACAGATGTAGAGGCAAGAACTTCGCGCGAGATGTCAGCATCCGTTATCATAACGTCTGCACTCTGCTTTCTCGCAAAGGAGAAGCTGCGGTCGCCGTTTCCGTCAAGAGTTACGAAAGCAAGCGTCGTGAAATGATCGCGGTCACGAACCATATGCTCGGTTATAACTCCGCAGTTTGCCATAGCGTCAATGATGCACTCGCCGTGCATATCGTCGCCGACTTTGCCGATAAACACCGAAGAAAGACCGAGACGTGCCGCGGCACAGGCGACGTTTGCCGGAGCACCACCCGGGTTTCTTTCAAAAATCTTCATCCCGTTTTCGCTCGTGCCGAGGTCAGTAAAGTCAATCAGCGCCTCGCCGATTGAAACAATGTCGTATTTTTTCATAGCTTATATGGTCCTTTTTCCTGCAGGGTTGATGTCACGGTCTGTATAGATATCAAACTCGTCCATGCTCTTTGTAGAGAACTCGGAAACGACAGCGCCCTCATCTCCTGCACGGAACCAGTGGAATGTGTTTGGCGGAATGGTGAACTGCTCGCCCGGATTTAAAACTATCTCGTGGCGCACGGTGAGAACGTCCTCAAAGCCTTCGGGAACTTTGCCCTGAAGCGGAGAAGTCTCCTCGCCGTCGATATATAGATAAACCTTGCCGTAGCGGCAACGGAAGGTCTCTTCCTTACCGTCGCGACCGTTAATCGGCGGGTGGCGATGCTCGGGGCAGGTCTGACCGGGGAGAAGAACGAGCTCCTTTGCGCAACAACGCTCGGTGTTTACATATACAACAAGCTCAAGGCCGATAACATCGGGGCAACCCTTGTCGTACTCCGCGACCTGGATGTTCTTCTCCTCTTCGGGAGTAATTACGATGTGTGCCTTTTTGAGATATTCTATCGTTTTCTGTCTGTATTTTTCGTACATTTCCTTTGTAAGCATTTGGAAATCCCTCCTTTTTCTTATTTCAGTATATATTAAAACCGCCGCTTTTTCAAGCGACGGTTTTTGATATTTTTATGTCCTTTTTTGATATTTTGCGAGAAACCTATTTGCTCTCTTTTATTACTTTGCAGGTCTCTTGTCCGTAATATTTAAGAAGTTTCAATAACTCTCCGTTGATTTCCTCACCACATATAACAATCGGTATAGCAGGTGGGCAGGAAACGGAGACATCCGCGAAGATTCTTCCCTCGCATTTGTCGAGCGGTAGCACCTCGCTTGGTGCAAGAAGAGCATTGCTCGGCGAGAGCTTTATCTTCGGTGGGGAAAGATGCGGCGTCTCTTCCGCTATCGGCTCTTGGCGCGGAACTCCAAGAAGCACCGCTTCCGCTCGCCTTATATCCTCATCAGTCGTATCCGCCGAGAGCATCAGTACGAGAAAGTCGCGGTCAGAAAACTCACACTCGATATTTTCTTCGCGAAGTTTCTCTGCAAGCTCATCTCCCTCATATCCGAAGCTCTTCGGCGCAAGCGTTATTTTCAGCGGCTCGTCACCGAGGAGCTCAAGCCCGTGTTTTGCAAGTTTTATACAAAGCTTTTCCGCTTTCTCCGAAACAACCTTTATCTCATCGCGAAACGTTTCCGAAAGGCGGCGGTTTGCCGCATCGAGCGAGGCGAGAATGAGATATGACGGGCTTGTGGATGCAAAGAGCGACATCGCATCTTCCGCTTCCTCCGAAAAGAACTTCGGCGCGGTCTTTGATATGTGGAGATACGCACCTCCCGTAAGAACGGGTAGCGTTTTATGTGCCGAGTCGCAACACATATCGGCGCCGAGGTCAATCGGGTGGCGTGACGGCGTGAGAAACTTAAGGTACGCACCGTGAGCGTTATCCACAATGAGAAGCGCGCCGTACTCGTGGCAGATGGCGGAGATTTTTTCAATATCCGCACACTTTCCGAGATAATCGGGGCTTGTTACATACACCGCGGTCGGTTTTTCCGCTTTTATTTTCTCGCGGAGCTTCTCAAGTTCAATTTCGCAGGATACAACGCTGCCATCAGCAGAATAAATAAAGCTTACATCGACGTCAAGAAGCGATGAGGTTGTTATAAACGTCTTGTGGACATTTCTCGCCGCAAGAATTTTCGGCCTCATCCCGCGTGAGAGTGCGTATTTTTTCACAAGATACACCATCGCGCGGATAGCAAGCGACGAGCCCTCGGCGGAATAGACCGTTTTCGCCGTTCCGAAAAGGGAAGAGGCCTCCTCTTCGCTCTCGCGGATGATTCCGCAGGATGAATATAGGCAGTCTGCGCCCGCTACTTCCGTAATATCAAAGCTCTCGCAACCGAGACAAGACTTTCCCTTGTGCCCGGGCATATGAAGCCGTGTCACGTTGCTTTCTGCATACTTATTTATAAAATCAATTATCGGGGTTTTCATTCGTCATCACCGAGGCATTTTGCAACCTCAAGGAATATTGCACATTCCATACGCTTGCGGAAGAGTTCGCAACCGCTTTCGTAAATTCCCGTGACGCTTCCCGTTGCGTGGTACGCGTTTGCGGCGCATCCGCCCGAGCAGTAAAGCTTTGCCCAGCAGTTTTCGCAGTCGGGGTGGGAATAGACGTTATTGCACTTGAACTCATCCTGAACAGCGGTGTTCGTAACGCCCGTCCAGATATCTCCGAGACGGAACTTCTCCTCACCGACGAACTGGTGGCAGGGGTAGAGGTCACCCCAGGGGGTGACAGCCATATACTCCGTACCCGAGCCGCAACCTGAGATGCGCTTGTAGATACACGGTCCACCCGTAAGGTCAATCATATAGTGGTAGAACGTAAACGGGCGACCCTCGCGGTGACGAGAAAGCATAAGGCTTGCAAGCTCCTCGTACTGGCGCTTTACAATCTCTATATCCTCTGCCGTAAGTGCAGACGGGTCATCGGGCGCACAGACAACAGGCTCCATCGAAAGCTCGGTAAAGCCGAGGTCGAGCATCGTCTTTATATCCTCTAAAAAGTCGGGGTTTGCGTGGGTGAATGTTCCGCGCATATAGTATTCCTTGCCGCCGCGAGCTTCTACAAGCTTCTGGAACTTCGGAACAATTCTATCAAAGCTTCCGACCCCGTTCATATCTACGCGGAAGCGGTCGTGGATTTCACGGCGACCGTCAAGGCTAAGTACCACATTTGACATCTCGCGATTTGCAAAGTCGATAACGTCATCGTCAATAAGCATGCCGTTTGTCGTAAGCGTAAAGCGGAAGTTCTTTCCCGCCGCCTTTTCAACGCTCCTTGCATACTCGACAAGGCGCTTCACAACGTCAAAATTCATAAGCGGCTCTCCGCCGAAGAAGTCAACCTCAAGGTTTCTCCTTGTTCCCGAGTTCTCGATAAGGAAATCAAGCGCGCGCTTGCCCGTTTCAAAGCTCATTACAGCGCGCTCACCCGAGTATTTGCCCTGGCTTGCGAAGCAATATGAGCAGTTTAAGTTGCAGGTATGCGCAATGTGCAGACATAGCGCCTTGACAACGCCCGAGGTCTTGTCTTTCAAGGTCTGCGCCATATCGCGGAAGCTGTCCTCGGCAAAGAGGCGACCGTCATCGCGAAGAGATGCAACTTCATCGTAGCACTCGGAAATCTCGTCGCGCGAAACTTCTTTATACTTCTCCGCGAGTTTTTCGATAATCGTCTCGCGGGATTCTTTCTCAAATTCTGCGATTATATCATAGCTTATTTCATCAACTGCATGGATAGAGCCCGAGAAAACGTCAATGACGATGTTGAGCCCGCCCATTTTATACATATGTACCATATCTTTATCTCCTCAAGAAAAATACCGCCGTGTGTACGGCGGTATTTTGAAGGTTTAATTACTTCTTTGTGCTCTCGCACTTCTGGTTTGCGATACCGCAGCTTGTCTTGCAAGCAGACTGGCAGGAAGTCTGGCACTCGCCGCAACCGCCGTTCTTTGCGCTCTCGCAGAGATTACGTGTATTGATTGTCTTGATATGTTTCATTTTGAAAGCCTCCGTAAAGTTTTATCTTATGAGTTATTATATCACGTATTTAAACCAAAAGTCAACATCTGTCAAAAATATATAAATCCGAAGTCTGCAACTCCCTCAACTCCGTATGCGCCAAGCTCTCTTATCATTATCTGGTTTATGAAAGAAATAGAGTTATAGAGAAGCGCTTCTACGTTATCTGCGTGGAGTTCTATATCTTCCACCCAATATGACTCCATCTGAACTTCCATATCATCTCCAAAGAACTTCTTTTCAAAAGTTCCGTCTTCGGAAATTTCAGGAGTGTCTGCTCCCGCTCCGTAGTACTCATAATTTGCAAGAACCTCGCGACCGTCGGGCTCGAACATCAATGCTCCCACGCAATGCGCACCGCTGTCAAACGCAAATGTAGAAATGATGTAGAAGCAACCCATCTCGTAATCGTACAGAACTACGATGGTTTCTGTTCCGCCGTCTGTCTTTTTCTCCTCATAGAATGCACTCTTGCCATCGACCGTAACGTTCGTATTGTTCTCAATCCATGCCGTGAGAAGAGTCGTTGCCGCCTCGGCTTTTGTCATACCATTCGTGTTGATGTGGCCGACAGAATAATTAGGCTCTTCAAACTCTCCCGCAGCTGACATGGCGAATGCTTTTCCCTTATTAAAGCCGTCAATTACGGAAATCGGACGCGCGAGGTTTAAGTTCTGTCCATCGACAACTACTTCCGAGGTTATGCCGATAACCTTACCTTTTTTATTTATAAGTGCGCCGCCCGAAGAGCCGTGAGAAATCGGAACGCTTATCTGGATGTATTTATCCTTTCCTATAACGCGATCTGCATTAGAAACAAGTCCCTCTGAAATCGTATTCTCAAGTCCGAGCGGGCTTCCTATTGCATAAACCGTCTGGCCTCCCGCTACCTTCTCGTTTTTTTCAATTTCGAGATACGGGAAATTTTTGCCTTCTATCTTGATTACTGCCCAGTCTTCTTCCTTGCTGTAATCATAAACGCCCTCTACATCGTAAATATTTCTGTTATCCGAACGGCGGATTCTTGCGAAGTATGCGCCTTCAATAACATGGTAGTTCGTGACCGCTGTACCGTCTGCATCTATGAAGAAGCCGCTACCCGTTCCAAGAGCTCTTCCGCTTTCGTCATATACTTCGATATAGAAAACGGCAGGGGAACACTTCTTGTAAATCTCCTCGGAGGTATATGTTCTGTCCTCTCCCTCGTTCTCAAACTCCGATACGTTGTAGTACGTGTCGTACTGCGCCGCAGTAAACACCTTTGCTTCAATCAGCTTGTCGGCAAGGGTCTTGCCGGTTCCCTTTACCTCGGCTTCAAGCGCCGCATAGGAAACAAGAACGACATCCGCACGGCGGAATGAGAGAACATTGGGGTTTCCTTTAAGAATTCCTTTTTCCCTTGCAAGTGCAAACGGGTTATCCCATGTAAAATCGCCGTTTTTGTCGGAATATCCGAGCGCGCGAAGGACGAATGTGATATACATCGATGCGCTTGCTTCGCTTGACGCGCCGAACTTCGTCGCGGAAACGCCGTTTGTGAGGTTATTTTCATAAGCATAGCCTACGTACTTGTCTGCCCACTCGGGAACATCTAAAAACGGATGTCTTCCGCCCTTTGAGAGAGCTTCACTTTCTTTGCCGAGAACGCGAACGAGCATAACAAGAGCCTCAACTCGCGTCGGTGCGCGGCCGAGGGCAAAGTCCGTCTCCGAAACGCCCTTGAAGAGGCCGAGAGCCTTGAGGTCTTCCGCAAGCTTCTCTTCACGCTCAAGCGTGCCGCTTGCCGCAGAAACAGGGATACATACAAGCGATGCACACATCGCGATACATAAAACGAGCGCAATAATTTTCTTCATACTTTCTGCTCCTTTACTTGTTTTACTTTATGTTACCACACTTTTCCAATCATTTCAAGGAAACCGCGAAATGTCGTTGCAGAAAATTCGGTTTTATAGTATAATATCTCTGTTAAACAAAGGAGAGTTTCATTTATGGAATATATTGCAGGAAAATACGATATAGCAGTTATCGGCGCGGGTCACGCAGGCATTGAAGCGGCGCTTGCCGCGGCACGTCTTGGTGCGAGCGTTGTCTGCTTTGCGATAAACCTCGACTCCGTCGGCAATATGCCCTGTAACCCTGCCATCGGCGGCACGGCGAAGGGCCACCTCGTCCGCGAGCTTGATGCGCTCGGCGGCGAGATGGGAAGAGCCGCGGACGATACGTGCATCCAGTACCGCATGCTCAACCGCGGCAAAGGTCCTGCAGTTTATTCTCTCCGCGCCCAGGCTGACAGAAGAGCATATCAGGAGCGTATGAAAAAAACACTTGAAGCGTGCGAAAATCTCCGTCTCATACAGGCAGAGATTGCAAGCGTTGAGGTGGTCGACGGTGCTGTTTCTGCCGTCGTTACCGCAACGGGCGGCCGATACCTTGTTTCAAAGTGCGTAATCGCAACGGGCACCTTCCTCGGCGGAAAGACCACCGTTGGCGATTCATCCCGCGAGGGCGGTCCTGACGGTATGTTTGCCGCAACGCTCCTTACGAAAAATCTCCTTGAGATAGGTCTTCCGCTTCGCCGATCCAAGACGGGAACCCCGCCGCGCATCAACGCCCGCTCGGTTGACTTTTCAAAAATGGAAGTCCAGCCGGGGGATGAAGACATCGCGCCTTTCTCTTTTGATACAGACAAGAAACTGCAGAATCTCCGCGTCTGCCACCTTACATATACTAACGAAGAAACCCACCGCATAATCCGCGACAATCTCCACCGCTCTCCTCTCTTTTCGGGCAACATCGAGGGCGTCGGCCCGCGCTACTGCCCGTCGATTGAAGACAAGGTAATGCGCTTTGCGGATAAAAAGCGCCATCAGCTCTTTATCGAGCCGATGGGGCTCTCGACCGACGAAATGTATATCCAGGGTCTTTCATCCTCGCTTCCCGAGGATGTCCAGCTTCAGATTGTCCACTCGATAGAGGGGCTTGAGAATGCCGAGATTATGCGCTTTGCATACGCTATCGAATATGACTGCATCGACCCGACCGCGCTTGATGCAACGCTCAAGGTAAAGGCGATTGACGGTCTTTACGGCGCAGGCCAGTTCTGCGGAAGCTCAGGCTATGAAGAGGCCGCAGTGCAGGGGCTTATTGCGGGCATAAACGCCGCAAACTCATTCCTTGGTCGCGAACCGTTTACGCTCGACCGCTCAAGCTCGTATATAGGAACGCTTATTGACGACCTCGTTACAAAGGGCACGAATGAGCCGTACCGAATGATGACCTCGCGCTCGGAATACCGCCTCTATCTCCGTCAGGACAACGCGGATTTGCGCCTTACGGAGCGCGGATATCAGCTTGGTCTCGTCTCTGAAGAGAAATATCAGAGAATGCTCCTTAAAAAGAAACGCTCGGAAGAAGAGCTTGTCCGCCTTGAAAAAACAATCGTTCCGCCCCGCGCGGAAATCAACGACTTTCTCATGGAGCGCGGCACGTCTCCGCTCGTTACGGGTGCAAGCCTTGCAGACCTTATCCGCCGTCCGCAGCTTGACTATATGGCGCTTGCGCCGTTTGACAAAACGCGCCCCGATCTCTCTCCGAACATCGTCGAGACTGTTGAAATCTCGCTTAAATACGACGGCTACATGAAGCGAAGCCTTGCGCAGATTGAGCAGTTTAAAAAGCTTGAAGAAAAGCTTCTCCCCGATGATATTGACTATATGTCCTTAATCGGTCTTCGCACCGAGGCGCGGCAGAAGCTTACCAATATCCGTCCGAAGTCCGTCGGTCAGGCATCGCGCATTTCGGGTGTCAGCCCTGCCGACATAACGGCACTTTTGCTCTATCTGAAACAAGGGGGTAAATAAGAATGGAAGCTCTGCTCAATGATATTTTCAAAAGCCTCAACCTCGAGGCAGACCCGAAACCGTTTATAACCTTTGCAGAAGAGCTTATAGAAACGAATAAGGTTATGAACTTAACCGCAATCACCGAGCCACGCGAGGTGTGCATCCGCCACTTTGCCGATTCGCTCGCGCTTCTTACGTCTTACGACTTCTCGGGATGTCGCGTTATCGACGTCGGTTGCGGCGCAGGCTTTCCGGGGCTTCCGCTCCGCCTTGCAAAGAGCGATATTTCGCTTACGCTGCTCGATTCTCTTGCAAAAAGAATAAACTTCCTCACGGGAGTTTGTGATAAAATCGGGATTTCTGACGTTGAGCTTCTCCACGCACGCGCCGAGGAGCAGGCATTAATCGACGGCTATCGTGAGGGATATGACATTGCGGTATCCCGCGCAGTTGCTGACCTTTCGATGCTCTCGGAAATGTGCCTGCCGTATGTAAAAGTCGGCGGCGTTATGCTCGCGATGAAGGCTTCCGACTGCGAAGAGGAGATAAACCGCGCGAAGAACGCGATAAAGACGCTCGGCGGAAAGATTGAAAAGAAGTTTGACTACACACTTTTTGATACGGACAGAGTAAACTCCGTTCTCATAATACGCAAGGTCGCGGAAACTCCGAAAAAATATCCCCGCCGCTTTGCAAAGATTAAAGCAAGTCCACTATAAATACAAAATAAAAAGGAATGGCCAAGGCCATTCCTTTTTTATCTCTTTTTTCCGAAATATATTGTGTCGATGCCGTCGCCGCGGTCGTCTTTAAGCGTTTTTATCCTCTCAAAGCCGAACTTGTCAAGCACTCGTATGTGTGCGACATTCGTTGACCACGTGCGCGTGAAGAGATTATGTTTGGGGTAAAGCGTGCTGAAGAGATAGTCATACGTGTGAGAGAGCGTGCCGCGTCCTCGGAGCTTTTCCGAAATCACCGCCGTACCGATATAAATATTCGGAATTTCCGTTATGACGTCATTCTCAAGATTCTCCGCAAACGAGACAAACCCGCAAAGAGCGCCATCCTCAAAAATCGCAAGGATGTTCTCGCGTGCCATGGCAGAAGCATAGTCGCGGATATTTCCATCACTCGGGACGTCCGAAAATGTGTTTCTGTTCGTCACGGGGTCAACGCGTCTCTGTGACAGTGGCGGCAAAAAGTCATCATCTGCCGCTTTGAGAAGCGAAAAAATCTCTTCTTCATATACTTTCTTTTCTTGGTCAGATAAAAGAAGAAATTCCATTTCTGTTTTCCTTTCAAACAAAAAACCGACTTGTCGGTCGGTTTTTATCAGTTCTGTACTTTTTACAACTTGAGTATCTGGTTTTTCTTTTCCTCAAATTCTTTCTCGGAAATTACGCCGGAATCGAGAAGGTCTTTGTATTTCTTAAGCTCTTCGGCAGGGGATACTCCGGACGGCATTGTCGCCGCAACGGCATCTCTCTTGCATGCCCAAACAAGGGAAATAATCCACATAACTATTGTCCAACCGAGGAAGAAGTTAAAAAGGATTACTTTTGTTCTGTGGTTTCTTTTTGCAAGTGCAATGATTGACGGGAGCATATAAATGGAAAATAAAACAAGGACTATCGCGAGAACAGCTCCGTACTCAGATGAAAAAAAACTCATATCCATATCCTCTTTTCATATGTAGTTTAAGTATCTTTATTGTATAATTTTAATCCGCATATGTCAAGAGAAAGGAACGAATAATAGCACCCGAGGTTTGACGGGTGCTGTTTTGGTTTATTTTAGTGATGCATCGCCGCAGGCGTATGATGTATAGCTTCGCAAATATGATGTTGCTCGTATCCTCGCAATGATGCGATGTTTGCCAATAACATTAGGCGAAGCCGACATCATTTCCGAAGGAAACATCATTAGCGTAAGCGACATCATTTGCCGCAGGCAAACATCATTGAAAAAAGCACCAATCTTCTATGAAGATTGGTGCTTTTTTCTGGTGGAGGAGGGTGGATTCGGACCACCGAAGTCGAAAGACAACAGATTTACAGTCTGCCCCCTTTGGCCGCTCGGGAACTCCTCCATATAGCTGGAGCTGGTAATAGGACTTGAACCTACAACCTGCTGATTACAAATCAGCTGCTCTGCCAATTGAGCTATACCAGCATTTTTAACAGCCTATAAATAATACCAAAAAATTTGGCGTTTGTCAACACTTTTCTTTGAAAAATTTTTATTCTTCTGCGTGTATCTTGTTTATCGTCTTTTTAAAGAAGATTAAGCAGAGAATGAGAGACGCGATTTCCGCAATCGGAAACGCGAGCCAGACCATATTGAGTATGCCCGTTCTTGAGAGAAGATATGCCGCGGGGATGAGGACGAGAAGCTGACGGCAAATTGAGATAAAAAGCGAGTGCATCGGGTTTCCTATCGCCTGGCAGACGGAGTTTACGATGATGCAGAATCCCGCGATTACAAAGTGTGTCGCAATAATGCGGAGCGCCGTGTTTCCGATTGCAAGCATTTCGCCGGATGCGTTGAAGAATCCGAGAAGCGTCTGCGGGCAAAGCTCAAAGAGGAGCGTTCCGCACGCCATAATCGACATAGCGAGCGTGATGGCGAGCGCGATTGTCTTCTTTACTCGGTCAATCTTTTTTGCACCTGTGTTGTAGGAGATTATCGGAATCATGCCGTTATTAAGACCGAAAACGGGCATGAAGATAAAGCTCTGGAGCTTGAAGTATGCACCGAATACCGCTGTTGCGGTTGTCGAGAAGCCGATGAGAATTTTATTGAGCGAGAACGTCATGATTGAGCCGACAGACTGCATTAGAATTGACGGAAAGCCTATCTTGTAAATTCTTCCCACAATCTCACGGTCGGGGCGGATGAGCTTTAAGGAAATCTTTATCTCTCGGTTTACCGTTACGTTTAAGATAATTGCGACAATCGCCGCAACAATCTGACCCGTAATCGTCGCCCAGGCGGCACCTGCAACCTCAAGACCGAGGCCGAACGGCATATGAAACGCACCGCCGAAAAGAGCCTGTCCCTTGTGAAAGATGAAAATCGGGTCGAGAACAATATTGGTAATCGCACCGATGAGCTGGGTAACCATTGAGAGTGTGGTTTTTCCCGTTGACTGCAAAAGTCTTTCAAAACAGAACTGCGAAAAGATACCGAACGAGAAGATAAGGCAGATACTGCCGTAGCTTGTTCCGTAGCCGACGATTTCCCGAACGTCCGTCATAAGATTGAAGAAAGGGCGTGTAAGGAAGATGCCGATGATCATACACACAAGAGATGTAATAATCGTAAGGAAAATTCCCGTATTCGCCGCGCGGTTTGCATCCTCAAAGTTCTTCTCGCCGAGGAAGCGGGAGAGAATCGCGTTCATACCGAGAGCTGTACCGCCGCCGAAAGCAATCATTATGTTCTGAAGCGGAAACGCAAGCGAAACGGCGTTGAGCGCGTTTTCGGAAATCTGCGCTACGAAGACACTGTCAACAACATTATAGAACGCCTGAACGAGCATCGAAATCATCATCGGCACAGCCATGCCCACAAGGAGACGTCCGACGGGAGCCGTTCCCATCTTGTTTTCGCGAAGTGTTTTTTCCATTTATATTATGTATCCTTTCAATCTTTTTTACACATAAAACTGACCGTTTTTGATAACGGTCAGTTGAATTTATATCAAATTATACTCAATGGTGACCATGTGAGCAGCAATTTTCGCAGTTGCCGTCACAAAGACCGAGCTCGGAAGTGTCGCGTCCCGTCTTCTTATAGTAGTCCGCAATCGCCGAGCGGATAGCCTCCTCCGCGAGAACGGAGCAGTGAAGCTTCTCGGGCGGAAGACCGTCAAGCGCTTCGGCAACAGCTTTGTTCGTGAGCTTGAGCGCTTCTTCAATTGTCTTTCCCTTTACCATCTCGGTTGCCATTGAGGACGTTGCAATCGCCGCGCCGCAACCGAAAGTCTTGAACGTTACGTCAACGATGACGTCGTTTTCAATCTTCATATACATTTTCATAATATCTCCGCACTTGGAGTTACCAACCTGACCGACGGCGTTTGCATCGGCGATTTCTCCGACGTTACGCGGATTCTGGAAATGGTCTAAAACTTTATCGCTGTACATATTTTTTCTCCTTAATTTTCAATTTTCAGTTGGGGATAAAGCAGCGCTTTATTCCCAAATCGGTTTACCGTTTTCCCAGACGGGGCTCATCGCGCGGAGCTTCTCGGCAACGCGCTCGACGGCTTCGGCAATCTTAATTTCGTCGCCGACCTCGTTATCCTCGCCGAGCGAGAGACGGAGCGAGCCGTGGGCGATGTGATGGGGAAGCCCGATTGCAAGAAGCACATGTGACGAGTCGAGCGAGCCTGAAGAGCAGGCAGAGCCCGAGCTTGCGCAGATACCCTCGTTCCACATATTGAGTAGCAGTGCCTCGCCCTCGATGCCCTCGATTACGATGCTGCAAAGACCGGGGAGACGGTTCTCACGGTCGCCCGTGAGCTTTGTGTAGGGTATTTTCAAAACTCTTTCAATGAGTCTTTCGCGCATTTCCGTGAGTTTTTTTGCATTTTCTTCCATATTTTCTTTTGCAAGGCGTGCCGCCTCGCCAAGACCTGCGATGTACGGAACATTTTCCGTTCCTGCGCGGCGTCCTCTTTCCTGACCGCCGCCGCAGATGAGGTTATTAAGCTTTATTCCCGTTCTCACATAAAGCGCGCCGATGCCCTTGGGTGCGCCGATTTTATGTCCCGAGAGCGAGAGAAGGTCAATATTCATCTCATCAACGTTCATCGGAATGTGGCCGTATGCCTGAACGGCATCGGTATGGAAGAGAACGTTTTTCTCTTTTGCGATTTTTCCGATTTCCGCAATCGGCTGGATTGTGCCGATTTCGTTGTTTGCGGTCATTATTGAAATAAGAATTGTATCGTCGGAGATTGCGTTCTTTAAATCCTCAACCGAAACGCGGCCGAGTTCGTCAACGGGGAGATAAGTTACGCGATATCCCTTTTTCTCGAGGTAACGGCAGGTATTCATAACCGCAGGGTGCTCGATTGCGCTTGTTATGATATGTCCTGTTTCGTATTTGTCCGCAATTCCGCGGATAGCCCAGTTGTCCGACTCACTTCCGCAGCTCGTGAAGAAGATTTCGCGGCTCTTTGCACCGATTACGTCCGCAACAAGGCTTCTTGCCTCCTCTACCGCACGTTTTGCGTTGTATGCAAACGAGTAGAGGCTTGAGGGGTTTCCGTATTCGCCCTCAAAGAAAGGCATCATTTTTTTAAGAACTTCCGGCTTTACACGTGTTGTAGCCGAATTGTCTGCGTAGATCATTTGTTTCACTCCATGTATTCCTTTGATTTCAAAACCGCGAGGATGTCACAGCGGTTATTTTTTTCGTTACTTGCATGCCCCTTTACCCAGTTAAAGTGCACCTTGTGCGTATCAAGAAGCGAGAGAAGCTTGTCCCAGAGTTCGGGATTGAGAGCAGGCTCGCGGCGGTTTCTCATCCAGCCGTTTGCCTTCCACTTTTCTGCCCAGCCCTTTTCTATGCCGTCAACTACATAGCGGCTGTCGGTAAAAATCTCAACCTCACACGGTTCGCGGAGCGCGGAGAGAGCTTCAATAACGCCCGTTAGCTCCATCTTGTTGTTGGTAGTATCAGACGCACCGCCCGACATTTCTTTTTCTATTCCGTTATACTCTAAAATTGCACCCCAGCCGCCCGGACCGGGGTTTCCGGAGCAGGCGCCGTCGGTGTAGATTGTAACTTTTTTCATACTATAAATCCTTTGAGTTGTCTTTACGCCGTGTTGCTTTTTATTGGACGTTGTATCCTCCCACCGCTTCGCGGTCCCCCCTCCTTTAGGCAAGGAGGGCTTTGCCGGGTTAAAGGCCCCCTTGCCTAAAGGGGGCTGTCAGCGACAGCTGACTGGGGGATTCCATGCAAAATTAGTTTTACAACATCGTCAATATACTGACAAACTCCGTTAAAATTACTATTAACCTCGTTGTTTGGTATCCTTATTACTGTCAGCTTTCGCTCCTCGATACGCTCGGTTCGTATCTTATCTCTTAACAATCCATTTTCTTCATAATGCTGTGAACCGTCAAGTTCGATAATCAACCGCGCACTATGACAATAAAAGTCAACTATATAGTTATCAACAACCTTTTGCCTCAAAAATCTTATTGGATATTTGCTTAAAAAATCATACCAAAGGTGTTTTTCTTCTTTTGTCATATTTTTACGCAATGTTTTCGCGTTATCCGTAAGAGCAGAGTTATGCTTTCTTTTCATATTATATCCCTCCACCGCCATACGGCGGTCCCCCTCCCTTTAGGCAAGGGAGGCTTTGTAAGGGGAAGGCTTATTTTTATTCTTCGGTTGCTTCGGTAACTTCCGCTTCTTCCGTTACTTCTTCCTCATCCTCGTGAGGTGCGGCGGCGACGGAGATGACACTGACACCTTCTGCTACGCGCATGAGGATAACGCCGCGCGTGACACGACCGAGACAGCTGATGTCGCGTGCAGGGAGACGGATGATGATACCGTCGTTTGAGATAATCATAGCATCTTCGCTGTCGTCAATCATTATAACGCTTGCAATCTCACCCGTCTTTTCGCTGATGTTATAGTTCATTATACCCTTACCGTAGCGGCTCTGGAGACGGTACTCGGAAACGGGAGTACGCTTTCCGAGACCCTTTTCGGTGACAGTTAAGATATCCTTGCCCTCACGTATTGCCGCGGCACCGATGAGGTAGTCGCCGTCCTTGAGGTCAATACCGTAAACGCCGCCTGCTTCTCTGCCCGTTGCGCGGATATCGGAAGCTGCAAAGCGAATAGCCATACCCTTGCGAGTTGCAAGCATAAGCTCGCTTGACTCATCGGTAAGCATTACGGAGATAAGCTCATCGTCATCATCAAGCGTAAGTGCGCGGACACCTGCCTTACGGACAGAGTCAACACGCGAGAGCGCGATACGCTTGACTATACCGTTCTTTGTCGCCATAACGAGGAAGTGCTCATCGTCAAATTCCTTTATTGAGAGCATCGCGGTGACCTTTTCGTCAGGCTCGAACGCGATGAGGTTAACGATATTCATACCGACCGCCGTGCGGCTCGATTCAGGAATCTGGAATCCCTTGAGGCGGTACATTCTTCCGCGTGTTGTGAAGAAGAGCATCCAGTCGTGGCTCGAGGCTGTGAACATTGTTTCAACAAAGTCCTCTTCCTTCTGCTTCATAGCCGAAACACCACGTCCGCCGCGGTTCTGCGAACGGTAGGTGGAAACGGGCATACGCTTGATATAGCCGCGGTGAGTTAGCGTGTATGCGCAGTCCTCAACGGGGATAAGATCTTCAATATCAATCTCATCATCGACAGGGCAGATTTCGGTTCTTCTTTCGTCACCGTATTTTTCCTTGATTACGAGAAGCTCGTCCTTGAGAATACCCGCAACGAGAGCGTCGGATTCGAGAACTTCCTTGCAGTATGCAATCTTCTTCATGAGCTCGTCGTATTCCGCGTCAATCTTCTCACGCTCAAGACCCTGGAGACGTGCAAGGCGCATATCTAAAACCGCCTGAGCCTGAATGTCGCTCATATTGAAGGTTTCCATAAGGCGGGTTTTAGCGTTGTCGTAGCTTGTTCGGATGATTTTTATAATCTCATCAATATGGTCAAGCGCAATGCGGAGACCCTCGAGGATGTGAGCGCGCGCTTCTGCTTTCTTAAGTTCAAATGCCGTGCGGCGGCGGATAACCTCTTTCTGGAACTTGATGTACTGATCTAAAATGTCGCGGAGCGAGAGCGTTCTCGGCTTATTGTCAACAAGCGCAAGGAGAATTACGCCGAAAGTGGACTGCATCTGCGTGTGCTTGAAGAGGGAGTTGAGGACAACCTGCGGCGTTGCGCTTCTGGAAAGCTCGATAACAACTCGCATACCCTCACGGCTTGATTCATCCTGGATATTCGTGATACCCTCGATTACCTTGTTCTTGACAAGCTCTGCGATGTGCTCGATAAGGCGAGCCTTGTTTACCATATA
>JAZQSI010000206.1:0-2815 GCA_045629985.1 Eubacteriales bacterium | reverse complement strand
GCAAAAGAAAAACAGCACCAACCTTCGGCTGGTACTGTCATTCTTTTGGCGGAGGGAGTGGGATTCGAACCCACGCGGGGTTTCCCCCAAACGGTTTTCAAGACCGCCTCGTTATGACCACTTCGATATCCCTCCGTGTATATACGGTCAAAAACCGTATATCATTTTAACAAAAAACAAAGTAGTTGTCAAGAAGTTTTTACTGAATATTTTCAGATTGAGAACCAATTCCCTCAATGTTTACAACTGCGTTGAGGGGAACGATTGCGATATAGCTGTCGCCAGGGAAAACTTCAAGCTCGGCACCGCTTCTGTCGTAGAACTTAAACGGTGCGTCCTTTGCCGATCTTTTCCAGGTGATTTCGCGCTTTTCGCCATTTACAAAGTAATAGCCATCGCCACTGCCGGTGGACTCAAAACGAAGTCTTCCTGCAGTGTCACCGGGGATTACATAAGAATTCATCCGGAGAAGGAATACGTTCTTGAATGCGAGCTGACCGCCCGTTTCGGCATCAATGTGGGTTGTGCCGTACTGACCGATGCGGTAGAGACCGAGCTCTTCGTCATATGTATATGTTCCCGTTTTGTAAGAAGAAAACACAGCGGAAATTTTTGTAGCATCCTTTATGCCCAAAGACGGGATGGTCTCGGAGAAGTTGAACATACTTCCGTAGTTTGACGAGCGGGTCATACGTATATCGTCTGCTTCGAGCTTATTTGCGATTCTCTCGCCCGATGTGAAAGCACTGTGCTCGTAGCCGCTTGACTTGATGCGCGCAGAATCACGCCAGTAAAGGGAGTTGTTTTTGCCTTCAATAAAGTCATATGAGTCAATATTGTCGTTTTCAAGGCGGCTGTATGCTTCGGGGCTTGCGCCAAAGTGAATATAAACCGCGTCAATGCTCTCTGCAAGGTCTATGTAAATCGGGCGGGAAGAACGGATTGTTCCTATCTGCGGGATGTCTGAAACATCCTCAAAAACAGCGAGAAGTCTTGTGATTCCACCCTCGGCGAGAGCTTCAAAAATAATGCTTGCCTTGGATATGCCGTACTGCGGAAGTGCTTTTTTGATATTGTTTATCATAACGGCAACAGGGCGGCGGTGCTGGTCTGATTCGTTTTCGACGGGGAGACCCGTGAGTGCGCTCTTGTACTGCACAGGCACTGCTTCAAACTCTTCCGGTGCGGGACCTTCGCTGCCCGGGTCAGAGGGAGAGTTTCCCTTGCAGGAGCAGAGGAGAAGAACTGCAACGAGAGTAAGTGCGATTAGTGAAAAAAGTTTAGACTTCATAGTTTTGCACCTTCTGTTTTTTTAGTGTTATCTTTATTATACCACAAACATTCAGTATAGTACAGAGAAATTATACGCGGCATCGCGCAACAAGAAAAATTCCGCTGCTGCGCTCGGTGTCTGTTACGGCAGAAAGAGAGCAGGGGAGAGCGGCATCGTGAATACTGCACACGGCGCTTGAGCAGATGACTCCGTCTTCGGCGACGACCGCCGAGCCTGCGATTGAACGCCCGTTTATCGAAATACAGGCGTGGGTACCGTTTTCTGCAAAGAACAGAAGATAGAGGCAGTATATTCCGCTGTCTGTGATGCAGATTTTTGTTTTGTCTGCATCGTCAAGCCAGGCGGGCGGTGGGTTTGAAACTAAAAGCGCGGAAGTGTAAGAAGTATCTTCGGGGAAAATAAGCGCGCAGGCACCGTTGTTATTTGGAGAGTACATTATTTTTCCTCCGATATATATGTTGGTTTATACTATTCGGAGAAAGAAAAATATGTGAAAGGAGGTCTCGAAAGAGACCTCCTTTACTTTACCATATTATCGGCATTTCGCCGGCTAAAATAAGCTCGCGGTTTGCGGCGTTGAAGTGGCCGCAACCGAAGAAACCACTGTGTGCAGAAAGTGGGCTCGGATGCGCCGCGGTAAAGACTTTATGTATTTTGTTTGTGATGAGTGATTCCTTTTCTTTTGCGTTTCTGCCCCAGAGAAGAAAGACTATCATTTTGTCGCGCTCATTGAGCTTTTTTATAACCGCGTCGGTAAACTCTTCCCAGCCGCGACCGCGGTGAGAATTAGCCTCGCCCTCGCGGACGGTAAGCGCCGTGTTGAGAAGAAGCACGCCCTGCTCCGCCCAGCGTGTGAGATTGCCTGATTCAGGAGGAGGGTTTCCTGTTTCGTCGTATATTTCCTTATACATGTTGCGGAGCGACGGGGGAATGGCAACGCCGTCTTTTACGGAGAAAGCAAGACCGTGAGCCTGGCCCTCGCCGTGATACGGGTCCTGACCGAGGATGACGACTTTGACGTCGTTATATGATGTCAGACGGAGCGCGGTGAAAATATCCTGCATCTCGGGGAAAATTCTGTGAGTTTTATATTCCTCACGCAAGAATTCACGAAGATTGAGATAATACTCTTTCTCAAATTCCTCTGCGATGATTTCGTTCCAGTCGTTTTTAAGATCTACCATAATCTCACCTCAAAAAACTCAATAAACAACAAAAACCGAAGCTGAAATACAGCTTCGGCACGGATCTTGACACAATGATAATTACTTATCCTGGGACAAACCGAATTTTTTGTTGAACCTATCGACACGACCGCCTGTAACAACAAGCTTCTGCTTGCCGGTATAGAACGGATGGCACTTTGAACAAATTTCAACCTTGATGTTTTCCTTTGTAGAGCCGGTCTCTATAACCTCGCCGCATGCACAGGTAATAGTTGTCTGCTTATAATCAGGATGGATACCTGCCTTCATGAAATTCACCTCTTTCGGTACGCATTAAATAGCACAATAGATAATA
>JAZQSI010000205.1:0-2511 GCA_045629985.1 Eubacteriales bacterium | reverse complement strand
ACCTTCGACAAGGATTGAAGTCAAAGCAACTTCATAGGAGTAACCCATAGCTCCGCAAACCGTAAACGCAAAAAATGCATTAAGACCCATTCCCGATGCAAGCGCAACAGGGTAATTTGCAAAAAACGCCATACAGAGTGTTGCAATTGCTGCAGAAATTGCAGTTGCCATAAAGATACCGGCAGGTGTCGCACCCGGAATACCGCCGAGATAAGACGGGTTAACCGCAAGGATGTACGACATTGCGAGGAAGGTTGTGATACCTGCTATAATTTCGGTACGAACGCTGCTTCCTCTTTCTTTGATTTTGAAAAGTTTTTCCATTTTTCCAACTCCTTTAAATTTTCAGCAGTTATTTTAATTATATCACAGCATATAAAAAAAGACAATTCTCTTTCCAGAAAATTGTCTTTTTTCGTCATTCTATTATTTTCCCTCTGTGATGTACGGCACCGAAGAAATGCCTGACGGTACGCTCGTTGCATGAAGCATATTGCCAAGCGTATTTGAAACCTCAAGTACAATTTTGTGCTTTCCTGCACCCACTCCGAGCTCTGCGCGGTAAGGTGCGTTAACGAGATTTTTTACATGCTTTCCGTCAACATAAACCTTTACGGGGTCATGAATCGTCGGGATTACGAGCGTGGGATTCTTGCTATCTTCGGGGATTTCCACATCAAATGTGTATGTAGCACAACCCGAATATGTCGGCTGTCCCTGAAGTGTCCAGGATTTTCCGACTTCAATAGTCTTGCTTCTTTCCGAAAGCGTGATATCGGCATATTCGCGAACGAGCCCCGGCGAACCGTAGAGGAAATCACCCGAAACCTCGACCTTCGCATCGAAATCGCCGCGAAGATACATAATGCTCGGTGATTTGATGAAGTCATTTACCACAAGCGCAATTTCATGCTCACCGCAGTCAGCATCAAATGCAAAGCTCTGATAGCTATCATCAAGAATCTTGCAAGGAGTTGCGGAGACTTCCTTTCCGTCGATGCGGATTTCATCAATAAACTTCAACGTGGTATCAGGTACGAGGAACTCAAGTCCGCAAAGTTTTGTATCCGTCTTAAACCTGAACGCAGGAGTCTTTGTCGGATGCTCTGCAACAGCTTCAACATCCATCGGTAGCCAGCCTGCTACAACCGTCCAGTCAACGTTGTCTTCGGGGCGTTTGAGTGTAACCGTCTTTCTATCCTCGTTTTCCCAACGAACGAGTGAAAGGATGTTCTTTTTTTCAAAGCTTACCTTAGCTTCTCTCGGAAGCTCAATCTTTACTTCATCGGAAACAGGTGTGCGGTATTTGTCAAAACCGCCTCCGAAGAATGCCATCTCACCTGATGTGAGCTCAACTTCATAATCTTTTCCGTTAAAGGTAAGAGTTCCTGTTAAAGTATCATCGCTCTCGATGTTTGCAACGATAAGAAGCTCTTCGCCACTCTCAAGCTCGCGGCGCATGAACATAAGCTTGCCCTCGCCGTTCCATGAGATACCGCATGGAATTTCCTTTTCTATCTTATCCGCATCCTCGTATTCATAAAGCTTAAGTCCGAGAGAAGCAATCTCAGCTCTCTCTTCGTCCGTAAGCGCAAGTCCCGGATTGAGAACAGCCTTTAGAGAACCTGCCTTACGGCGGATTCCCTTCATATCTGAAATGATATATCCGTTCGGGACATTATTGAACCTCTTTGCAAGTTCAAGCTCAAGCTTGCTGTCGCCGCGGTTTGCCCATATTTCATCAGTCGGGTCGAGAAGCGCAATATCAAACTTTGCCCTACCCTGCGAGCAGACGTATGCAGTCTCTGCAATCCAGTCGTTGAACTCGCGGAGGTTAAAGTTAATATGGCTGTGCGGGCCGAATGTGAGCGGTGCAAAGTGTTTTGTCTGTCCCCAGAGTTTTATGTGGTATGCCTGATAGACAACGAAATTGACGCCTTGCATAAACTGCCATGCGGCAATGTTGCGAAGGTCTTTAAACGATGCATACCAGCTCGCACCTGCAAACATTTCGCACATAACTCCCGCTTTGTCATAGAGAAAAGCTCCCGACTGCGCCTGCTTTGCACGAAGATCTGCATACGTATCGTAGAAATTTGAACGGCGATATTCGGAATTTTCTTCATATGCAACAACATGCTTGCGCACATACAAATCGCGTCTTACCCACGGTGCACCATTGATACCAAGTGTCTCGTGGTCTGTTCCGGGCCAATCGCAATAGGCACCTGCATCTATCGCCTTACCTTCCGCAAAAGCAGAGTTGAAGTACGTAGTTGATACAGGATACGGTGCCGAGTCGCTTGTATGGAATGTGTATTCAAGTCCGTTTTTCTTGCACCATTCATAGTTTGATGCAAACCAGTTCATATAGAGAACATTATTGTGTTCCCAATAGTCGCGACTCTGATCTGATTCCTCGCGGCGGATAATCGACGGAAGATACGGCGTTATATCGTAACCGTATGCCTTTTCAAATGTCTCCTTGAAGGTTTCCGTCCATGGGAAATA
>JAZQSI010000204.1:0-3204 GCA_045629985.1 Eubacteriales bacterium | reverse complement strand
ATTTCTGCCATCTGCTTAATCTGGTCTGCGCTTATATCGAAGATATAGGTAAGCGGCTGACGGACAACGGAATAAAGACCAATCATGATAGGAAGCGTTATGAGAAGCGGAAGACATCCGCCCATCATTGAAACGCCTTCTTTTTTGTAGAGCTTTGAAACCTCCATGGAGTATTTCTGCTTATCGTCTTTATATCTTCTCTCAAGCTCCTTGAGCTTCGGCTGGAGACGGTTCATCTCCATCATGCTCTTCTTGCTCTTCATCTGGAAGGGAAGAATGATGAACTTTGAAAGAATGGTAAAGATGATAATAGCTACACCATAGTTCTGAACGAGCATGTAACACCATTTAAGGACATACCCGAACGGTACTGAAAGGAAACCCATATTTTCACCTTCTTTTATTATTTCTGCACCCTATTTTAAAAAATCAAGGCACAGGGTCGTATCCACCTTTTTTTGAGAACGGATGACACCTTAAAATTCTTCGTATTGCAAGGTATCCGCCCTTTATCGCGCCGTATTTTGTGAGTGCCTCAAGCGCATACTCCGAACATGTCGGAATAAAGCGGCAGCACGGGGACTTATACGGCGAGATATGTCGCCTGTAAAGCTTTACAAGCCATATGAGAAGACTCTTCATTTCTGCTCCTCCGAAAGAATACCTAAACTTCCTGCCAGTTTGAGCAGATTCTTCTCTATTTCCGAGAACTTAACTTCGCTTGCGCGGACACGTGCTACAATGATAATGTCAAACCCGCTTGCAAAGCGACTCTCGTTTATCCGATACGCCTCACGGATACGTCGGCGCACGCAATTTCGCACAACGGCCTTTCCGACCTTTGTGCTGACCGTAATACCTATACGGTTTTCGGTATTTTTGTTTTTCCTCACGTACATCGCAAGGATTGGAGTTACCGCGTTCTTACCTTTGCGGTACAAAAAACGAAAATCTCTGTTTTTTTTGATAGACACCGTGTTTTTCATAAAATTTCTCCAAATAAAAAGAAAAAGCCCGAAACGGATAAATCCGAAGGCTACAGGGCTAAATCTTTTTTGGGTGCGGTCACTGCCGCATATTAAACGCTACCGCACCGTTTCGTGTGACTTAGTGAGTAAGCCTTGCTCTGCCCTTTGCACGGCGAGCAGAAAGAACCTTGCGACCGTTGCGGGTAGCCATTCTCTTGCGGAAACCGTGAACCTTTGAGCGATGGAGCTTCTTCGGCTGATAAGTACGTACCATTATTTTTACACCTCCGTTTTCTCATACTGAAAAGCTTTAAACTTTACACTTTTCGATACAGTGTCATTAAACATTATAATAGAAAGAGTGGGAAGATGTCAACACTTTTTTTATTTTGTTTATTCTCTCCCTGTCGAAAAGTTGTCAAAAAGTTGTCAAGAATTAAATTAAATTTGTGCTATAATATATCCGTCATGACAAAGAAAGCGCTGAAAAGACCGGTAATTTTCGGCGAGGTCAGGCCTGGTATTTGCATCTTTCTGACGGTGAGCTCCCGTATCAGAAAAAATGTAATACTATATATATTATATGTAAGAATTGTGTTTACTTTTGACACGGTTTCTGCTATAATAAATCTATAATAATAAAGTGGGGGAAAATTGTTTATGAACAACGCAAGTGACATCTGGAACAGCGTCCTGCGTGTTATGAGGGATGACCTCAAAATGAGCCAGACCACGCTCAATACGTGGTTTGACGATATCGAAGCCGTAGAGTTTTCCGATAACTCTCTCCTTCTTCTCACATCCGCACCACTCAAGAAGGACATTATCGAAAAAAACTACGCCAAAATTATCAAAGATGCTCTTTTTGAAGTCTTCTCGTTACCTATTGAATTCAAAGTTCAAATAAGAGAAGAGTATGAGGCAGGAAAAACCACAAGCCTGTCGCAGATGCCGATTGACTATGAATATTCCTTTGAGAAGTTCATCGTCGGCAACTCCAACAAGTTTGCTCACGCGGCGGCAAAGGCTGTTGCTTCCGACCCGGGCGCTGCCTATAACCCTCTCCTCATCTACGGTGAGAGCGGGCTTGGCAAAACTCATCTTCTCTACGCCATCGCAGGCACTATAAAGAAAAATAACCCAAGCGCAAGAATTACATACGTAAAAAGCGAAGATTTTACAAACGAGCTTATCTCGGCTCTTCAGAGAAAGAACCTCGAGGACTTCCGCGATAAGTACCGTAACTCCGATATACTTCTTGTCGACGATATTCAATTCATCGCAGGCAAGGAAGCTATGCAGGAGGAGTTCTTCCATACGTTCAACGCTCTTTATGAGGCAAAGAAGCAGATTGTTCTCACGTCAGATAGACCGCCAAAGGAAATGCAGAAGCTTGAGGATAGACTCCGCACCCGCTTCGAGTGGGGTCTTCTTGCTGATATTGAGCCGCCTGATTTTGAAACCAGAATGGCTATCATAAGCCTAAAGGCAGATCTTATCGGGCTTACTCTCTCGGATGAGCAGAAAGAGCTTATCGCAAATAACGTTACGGCAAACGTCCGTCAGCTTGAGGGTGCAGTGCATAAGCTTTTAGCTTATCGCGACCTTCTTCAGGATGTTGACGGTATGCAGGCGGCAGAACGCGCCATACGCGATATATTCGCCGAAAATCCTTGGATTAACCCGACGCCCGAGTTTATTATCAAAGCTGTTGCAAAATACTTTGAAATCAACCCTGAGGACATTACGGGCAAAGATCGCTCACAGAAGATGGTCGAGCCGAGAAAAGTCGCGATGTATATGGTGCGCGATATGACCCACCTCTCTTTCCCAAAGATGGGCGAGGTCTTCAATAAAGACCACTCTACCGTCAAGCACGCGATTGACACCCTCGAAGAACAGCTCAAGGATGATGCCGCTCTTCGCGAAAAGATTCAGGACGTCAAAAATTCGGTGCTCACGCCGTAATGTGTTTTATACACAGTTTTCCTGTGGAATTAACAGGGATAAGTTTTGGATAAATTATTGGCTCTGTTTTTCTGTGGAAAGAAAAAAAATAATTCACAGATGACTGTTGAGGGAATTTTCCCTTTATATCAACGCTTTAAGTGGGTCTGCCTCAGTATCCGCAGCCTATAATAATAATACTAAAATATATATTATATTCTTTTTCTTTAAGAAATATTTCTTTAGCTTTAAATTTTTTTCATTCTCAAAAAAGAAAGGAAATCCGTTA
>JAZQSI010000203.1:0-3429 GCA_045629985.1 Eubacteriales bacterium | reverse complement strand
CAAAAGCAATGGGGATGAAAACAATCGGTCTCACGGGAATCGGAGGCGGCAAATTATATTCGCTTTGTGATGTTACAATCCGCGTATCCGCAGACTCAACACCCGATATTCAGGAGCTTCATCTTCCTGTATATCACGCGCTTTGCTATATGATAGAAAGTGAATTTTTTACGGTTTAGTGTGTTGATATTAAAGTTGCTTTGTGCTATAATAGATGTAAAGTACAGTTTACTTCAGGAGGACTAAAAATGAAACAGATTTCACTTATTCTTATCGGCGGTGGCGACCGTGGTAGCAGCTATCTTAAATATCTTGATACAAACCCCGATAAATTCAAGCTTGTCGGTATAGCTGAGCCGGTCAAGGATAAAAGAGAGTATCTCCGTGATACATATAATGTTCCTGCAGATATGTGTTTTGAAAGCTATGAAGACCTTCTTTCTTTGCCGAAGATGGCAGATGTTGCTATGATTTGTACGCAGGATAAGATGCATTTTGCTCCTGCTATGATGGCGATTGAGAAGAAGTACGACCTTCTCCTTGAAAAGCCTGCAGCGGCAACTGTTGAAGATTGCTTTGCACTCTCTGTTGCGGCAAAGAAGCATGGAGTAAAAGTTCTCGTTTGCCATGTTCTCCGTTACACTCCGTTCTACAAGGCAATCAAGAAGCTTGTTGATGACGGAGCAGTCGGTGAAATTATGAATATTGAACATTCCGAGGGTGTTGGTAACCTTCATTACAGCCACAGCTTTGTAAGAGGAAACTGGAGAAAGCTTTCCGAAGCATCTCCGATGATTCTCGCAAAGTGCTGTCACGATACTGACCTTATGCAGTGGCTTATTGGTGAACAGTGCACAAAGGTTCAGTCATTCGGTACTCTCTCATACTTCAAGGAAGAGAATGCACCCGAAGGAGCTGCAATGCGTTGTCTTGACGGTTGCCCCCATAAGGATACATGCTTCTACTATGCCCCGAGGATGTATAAGATAAGAACTGCCGAAGTCGGTCACTTCCGTGGCATTGTTGCAAAGAAGTTCAATCCGACCGATGAAGAGGTCGATGAAATCTTAAAGACATCTCCGTACGGCAGATGTGTTTACCATTGCGACAACGATGTTGTTGACCACCAGACGGTAAATATGCTCTTCGGTAAGGATAAGGCAGTTACCCTTACTATGTCTGCTTTCAATAAGGGTGGCAGATATTCAAAGATCATGGGTACAAAGGGCGAGATTCACGCTGACTTTGAGGAGCAGTCGATCAGACTCTTTGACTTTGAAACCCGCGAAAGAAAAGAGATGTACGAAGGTTCATTCGACTTTGAACAGAGTATCGCAGGCGGTCACGGCGGTGGCGATACGGGTATTATGGAAGACCTTTATGATTATGTAGCAAACGGTGTCACATCAAACTCAATCTCAGGTATCGATATTTCTGTTATGAGCCACCTTGTTGCTTTTGCAGCAGAAGAAGCTCGTGTAACAGGCAAGGTCATCGATATGGAAGAATACGTAAAATCTCTTGAAATATAAACTTTTACCCCTGCAAATTTTATTTGCAGGGGTAATTTAGAAGAGGTAACTATGATTAAATTCAAATGCAGTTGCGAAATGGGGGAGCATTCCGCTCCTGTTGATAAATACATAATCGAGCCGAATGCATCAGACAGGGTGGCAGAGCTTCTTTGCGGTTATAAGAAAATCTGCGTGGTGTCCGATGAGGTGACGCATGAGATTCTCGGAGAGAAGATAGAAAAGATTCTTGAAGGAGAAGGGAAGCTCTTTTCTCGTGTTATTCTCCCGAAAGATTCGCTTCCTGACTATAAAGGTATTGGAGATATCCTTCTCCACATCGCGCCTCCGTCAGCGGATTACGGCATATTTAACTTCTCCGAAATGCCTGATTTCATTCTCGCTGTCGGTTCTGGGACGGTAAACGACCTTTGCAGGGTTGTTTCGTTCCGCTTAAATCTTCCTTACGGAATAGCGGGTACCGCACCGTCTATGGACGGATATCTCTCTGCAGGCTCACCGACTCTCTTTGACGGCTCAAAGGCGACAATAAAGTGTACCACTCCTCGCATTCTTATCGCAGATACGGAGATTATGAAAGATGCCCCGTGGGATATGCTCCTTGCGGGAATCGGCGATATGTTCGGCAAATACACGGGCATTCTCGATTGGGAACTTGCGCGTGACTATAAGGGCGAATACTTCTGTGAGAAGATTGCAGGCGATGTAATTGAGGCAACAAACTCTTGTCTCAAGGTTGGATATGAGCTTGAAAAACGCTCTCCGGATGCCATAAAGAGCGTAATGGAAGGCTTTGCTGTTACGGGGCTTGGAATGGCATTTACGGGTAATTCACGTCCTGCTTCGGGTGCTGAACACATCATCGCTCACGCCTGGGAGCTTTATGACATTGAGGACGGCAAGCGCCCCAATCTCCACGGACTTGAGGTGTGCGAAGCGACGCTTCTTGTCATAGAAATGTATAAGCTTATCTATGGAAATTCTGATGATGAGCATATAAAGAGTCTCATTGAGAAATACCTCGGCTATTTTGATGCTGTCGAAGAGTTCTGCGTTCGCATGAAAGTTCCGATGGTGATAAGTGATGCAGAGAAGATGGAAAAGAGCATTTTCCGTGCGCTTGCAATGCGTGACCGCTACACAATACTTTTCTATCTGTCTGAAAGAGGAATACTTGAAGAGTATTCAAAGAAAGCAATACAAAGATTGTTAAGTAAAAGGGAGAAATTAAAATGAAAGAGCTTAATCTTTTAGGAAAACGAATTGATATTGAAAAATGTCCGATTCTTCTTTCTTACAAGCCGGGAAGCGACTGGAAAGATTACTGGACGGTCATGCAAGGCGAATGGAAAGAAGAGAATGGCTGGCTTATCGGTGCTGAACGCGGAAACCGCGGCGGAATCCTCTTCAGTAAGGAGAGATATGAGTGTGATGTTATTCTCTCGTTCACTGCAAAGACGGTGCTTCCTGCAACTCGCGATGTAAATGCTGTTTTCTGCGCAAATTGGGATTATGAGATAAACGACCTCGGAAACTCATACGTTGTCGGGCTTAACGGTTGGTATGAGGGTAAGAACGGTATTGAGCGTTGCCCCGAGGACGGTCTCCGCGCACTTTGCGGAGGATATAAATATATCCCGGGAAATGAAGTAAGAATCGTAACGGGTATTGTCGATGGACATAGCTTCCTTTATGCCGATGACGAGTTCGTTGCAGAGCTTATCGATCCGCACTACATAAGCGGAGGATACGTCGGTTTCTCTCCATATTCAACAATGCTCGCGATAAAGGATATCGAAATCCGCGAGGCGGTATACGAGCCACTCGAGCAGAGCTACGAGCCTGAGTTTTAAAAGAAAAACGCATCCGATTCGGCGGTTGGTCTTAGGGATAAATC
>JAZQSI010000202.1:0-2289 GCA_045629985.1 Eubacteriales bacterium | reverse complement strand
GGTAAAGTCGCGTGTATGCTGAAAAGCCCGCTCGGTGACCCCACGGCATACCTTGTCCGAGGTTCGCTCATTGCGCTTCGGCGTGAGCATTCGGAAAAAATACTTGTTGAGGTGATATAATGGGACTTACGCGAAGCTCTGTCGGTGACAGAGTATCGAATGAAGCCTTTAAAATAAAAAAGAAAAAAGAAACTGACCTTACTATCGCACTCGCAGGAAATCCGAATGTCGGGAAAAGCACGGTCTTCAACGAGCTGACGGGGCTCAACCAGCACACGGGGAACTGGCCGGGCAAGACGGTCACAAGTGCCGTCGGGTATTTTGAGCGAGGATCTCAAGGCTTTATCCTTGTCGATATTCCGGGTACATACTCTCTTTTTCCGAACTCGCCGGAAGAAGAGGTTGCCCGCGATTTCCTTGTCTCGGGTGAATACGACTGCACCGTCGTCGTGTGCGACGCGACAAGCCTTGAGAGAAACCTCGCGCTCGTTTTGCAGATACGCGAGATAACTCCGCGCATCGTTGTTTGCGTAAATCTTATGGACGAGGCAAAAAAGAAAGGCATAACCGTCGATATCGAAGCTTTGAGGGCCGAGCTTGGAGTTGAAGTTATCGCAACTGAAGCAAGAAACGGAAAAGGTCTTTCCTCGCTCTGCGATGCAATACTGCGTTCCTCCGAAGCTGAAGACAAAGGTGGTGCTGGCTCCTCGGAAGATTTTTCAGAAAAAGCTTCTGAAATTTACCACCGGACGGTGTCGGGCGGTGCCGGCTACAGCCGCCGTGAGCACCGTTTTGACAAAATTGTCACGAGTCGCACCCTCTCCTTTCCGATAATGCTTCTCGGGCTCGCCGCAATCTTTTGGCTCACGATTGAAGGCGCAAACTACCCTTCCTCATTTCTTTCCTCACTTTTCGGAAAGCTTGAAGAACCGCTTTATAACTTTCTCCTTCTCGTGCACTTGCCAGAGCCTTTCGCAAACGCAATTACCTTTGGCGTGTGGAGAGTGCTTTCGTGGGTAGTTGCGGTTATGCTTCCTCCTATGGCAATTTTCTTTCCACTCTTTACGCTCCTTGAGGATGTGGGTTTTCTACCGAGGATTGCCTTTAATCTCGACCGCGCATTTGCAAAATGCAATACCTGCGGCAAGCAGAGTCTTACGATGTGCATGGGTTTTGGTTGCAACGCGGCAGGAGTTGTCGGGTGCAGAATAATAGATTCTCCGCGCGAGCGGCTTATAGCAATGCTTACGAATACGTTTGTCCCCTGCAACGGACGCTTCCCTGCCTTGATTTCGATAATCACGATATTTTTTGTCGGGCAAGGTGCCGGAGCTTTTCAATCCGTGCAGGCCTCTCTTATCCTCGTTGTCTTTATTCTTCTCGGGATTGCAATGACGTTTCTTGTTTCAAAAATCCTCTCACACACGCTTTGCCGCGGCAAAACCTCAGGATTTACGCTTGAGCTTCCACCCTATCGCCGTCCGCAAGTTTTAAAAGTTCTCGTGCGCTCAATATTTGACAGAACACTCTTCGTCCTTGGTCGCGCAGCATCTGTCGCCGCTCCTGCAGGGCTACTTATATGGATTATGGCGAACATCACAGTTGGCGGCGAAACGCTTCTTTTTTACACGTCCTCTTTTCTTGATCCGTTCGGACGTTTTCTCGGCCTTGACGGTGTTATCCTCACAGCCTTTATCCTCGGCTTTCCCGCGAACGAAATTGTACTCCCGCTTGCGATTATGGCATATACCTCAGGCGGCACAATAACCGAGATAGGCGACCTTACTTCTGTCGGAACTCTTCTTGTTCAAAACGGCTGGACGGTTTCCACCGCTATATCCTTTATGCTTTTTTCAATTCTCCACTGGCCATGCTCCACAACGCTCCTCACAATAAAAAAAGAGTCGGGAAGTTTATTCTGGACAGCGCTCGCCTTTCTCATCCCGACAGTTTGCGGTATTGCTGTGTGCGCAATATTCAATCTCATCTTCGTTTGACATTGAAGTGTGACGTTTTTTATGGTATAATCTGTTTATCAATTCCCGGAGGTGTTGAAAATGGCAGATACCATAGCCGCAATAGCTACCGCGCCTGTCCGCGCCGCAATCGGCGTTATCCGTATATCGGGCGACGATGCGCTTAAAATTTGCAGTCGCGTCTTCTCCGCGCCACTTAAAGACCGTCCGCGTGAGATGGTAACGGGCCGTTTTCTCTCACCAAAAGGCGTAGTCCTCGACTACGGTATGGCGTGCTACTCCAAAGGCCCGAAGAGCTTTACGGGGGAAGATT
>JAZQSI010000201.1:0-7364 GCA_045629985.1 Eubacteriales bacterium | reverse complement strand
ATCCGACATCGAGTGAACATGCTATCTCTCCGCTTATCTTCAAGCGTTTCAATGCTGTACACCAGTTGAACGTGCTCGCCGTTGATGTTATTCCGCTATGAAAAACAACCTCTTCTACCTCTTCAAGACTGCCACAAGAATTATAAAGCTGATTTGCGCCCGTACCTGTTACACTTGATAAATCTATTTTGGGAGATTTTTTTAAAGACTCGCAGAGTTGAAACATTGCCAGTGCGTTAACTGTATTTGATGTCTCAAGTGTCCTACCTTGCTCTTTCAAACAAGCGGACAGATCTTCAATATTTGACTGTGCAAACATAAAGTCGGCACGAACTGGCATCATATCGTACTTGGGTTTAAAATTTGAATCGTCCCAACCTTCGCGAAAAGCATACTGATAATTTTCACGCGCTCCTTTATTCTGTAAAGCATCCCAAAACCTATCGTATTCCTCTTGCTTGCCCTGCTCGATGCCTTCAGCAAGACCGCGTTCATAGCCCTCCTCATCACCCTTTGTAACGGCGTGTCCATAAACTCTGTTAACACCGAGCCACATTTCTTCAGGCTTGTATGTATCTGTCCCACCTGTATTAAGTCGGATTTCGTCAGCTATCCTTTTGTAGTTCGTATCATCTGTTAATACCATTGCCATTAGTAACTCACCTCGTCTCCGTTTGGAATAGAGGATATTGCTTCACGAATTGCTTCTTCCATTTCGGTCTTTGTTGCATAGTATCCGTCTCCAACAAACTTAACCGCCTTGTCAAGAATCTTCGTTGTAATTACAGCAGAATAAGGGATGCCTAAATCTTCTTCTAAAGCTTCAAGTATCTTAATTGTTCCGTCTCTTGTTATTTCCAGACCACTTTCAAACGGACTGTCCTTCATCTTCACAACGCCCGCTTCGTCTGCTGTTGCGTAGTCTGTGTCCTTGACGTAGCCTTCAAGCTCGCTCTTCAGCTCTTCTTCTCCAACTTTACCTTTTAAGAACTCATCGACTTCTTCTCGGGTATATACGTCAGATGCGTTCGCCTTGTCCTGTGTAATGACTTCTATAATTTCTCGGTTATCTTTGATATACGCAACAATCTCCGATAGCTGATCAAGAGTTACGTCGTCACTGTCAGCAATCGCGCTTAAACGTCTTGAGAGCTCTGCTATGATCGTGCGGATGTCAGCGTGTGCATCTGTTGCTGCATTGTGCGAGTTTACAAGTGCTCCCGCAAAAGAGTTTGCGTTTTGCTCTGCTTTTTCTGTTTCCGCTGCCGCCGATTTGAACATCCCGACAAGCTCATCCACAAGCGCGTTGAACTTTTCTTTTATCTCCTTGTCGGTTCTTCCGTCAAATACAGCCTTTAGCTGTGCCGCCGTTATCCCTGCATCTGACGGATAGTCCGGAAGGTCTTTCACGTTGTCCTGATACGTCGTTATCTTGTGGTTTTCCAAGCTCATTTTACATTACCTCCTGTCCCTGCATGGGCGGAAGTGCTCCGCCCTGCATCGTCTGTTGCTGCATCATCTGCGCCTCTGCCTGTGCCATCATAGCATCTTTGAGTTTTTTAAGGATTCTCGCCTTTCCGCTGATGTACTTATCCGGTATCGCTTCGAGATAGTCCTCAGTCTGGATGATTCCCTTTGCAAATAGGTTGTCGAGTGTCTGAATCTGCGTAAGCTCGCTCCAGTAAGAACTCTGGCCGACATCGACTTTCATCTCATAGTTCGCCGTATCGAGCGTTGCAAAGTCGAACATACCGTCAAACTCCTCGCCACCCGTGAGCGTAATTGATACAGGGCGGCTGCCGTAATCCTCGCGCATTATGTCAATTATGTTTCGCACGCTGTCCTCAAACCATCTGTAATATGCAAACTGCTGAAGCTGAAGAGGAATCGCCGTTGCCTGCTGTGTTGCGATGATTGCCGATGTGTTATCCGGCTTAACGTTACCCAGCGCGGCGTCTGATGCACCCATAAGCTCGAGCGTGTTCTGTATGACTTTATCAATGAGCACAAGCACCTGATTTGACATATCCGCGCCTCGGAATGATGATGCAATAGCGTCGTTCGGATTTCCTATTACGCCGATTGCCTGTCCGACCTTGTTAGACCAGCTTGAAATCTTTGTCGCGTCATATATCGTCTTCGGAAATGCCGTGCTCTTTACCGAGTACATTGACATTGCGAAAAGCTGATTTATAATTATCTGATTCGGTATAACAGGCTTGATTGCAGACTCACCGTGGAAAGAGTTTTTTATCTTCTCCCAACGTAACGCGCTGACTGGGTATCTCTCATATCCCGTATCCCACTCCTTTCGGATAACGACATCTTTTGTGGTCTTAATCGCGTGAATCGTGCCGTTTTCCTTCCACAGCTTTGTTATGACCGTGCAAAGGTCGCTCGTTCCACTCTCTTTATAGGTGTACATATTCGGGTCATTGTCCGGTGTTATCTGCTCTATGTCCTTAATTCCGTTGTTCTTCGCCTCTTCGCGTACCGAATCAAACTGCCGCGGTGCGCTGATTAGTATGTACGGCTGTTTCTGCACGTCATCCACATAAGGATTGCCAAAGTGGACGCTTGTGTTGTCAAGTATCTCGCACTCAATGCCGCCAAGCCTGCCGCCGTTGCCTGCGTCCATTTCCCCGTCAAAATAGAAATACATGTACGCATCTCCCGCTACGGCCGCATCGCGCAGTAGCTCTCGGCTTTTCTCTTTCAGCTGGCTTCGCTCAATAATCTTGTCGCAGGTCGTCATAATTACCGTTGCATCAAGCTCCTCTTTGATAATATCAAGCGGTGTTCCGTCACTCTTCATCACCTGATGCGGCGTTTTTTTGTACGGTTTTAAATTAACGCCAACGTCTGACGCAACCATCATCGCTACAAAGTAGTTTGTTACGCGCTTTAAGACGTTGAATACAGGCTTTGCAAGGTCCGGAGCATTCAGCCCCTCCCATTGTTTTCCTATGTAGAAATTCTGACATCGCTTTGTTGTTTCGTATAGGTCAATAGACGTGTTATAGCTTTTAGCCTTTCCGAACTCTGCCCATATCCCGTCTGCCGTCTTTTTTATTTCCATATTGCTTCTCCTTTCTCACTCCTCCCCCCAAGGCTCCCCTTGAAGTGCAAGGGGAGCTGTCACGCAGTGACTGAGGGGATTCGTCTTTTAATCTTCGTGGTACATATCTCGTATCCGTCTTGCAACGCCGCGCTTGTATCCGAGCTTTTCAATTGCAGAAATCTCATCTGCTTTCGTTTCGTTCTTTGATATCGCTTTTTCGATTTTCTCAAAGTCCGCATACGAGACATCAAAGCGGTTTGATATAGCCTTATAACGCTTGTCCGTCTTTCCGAAGTATTCGTCGTAATACTCCTTCCACGTCGTCTTTCCGCGTTTGACCTTCTCTTCCGCCTTTTTGTAAACATCAGAGTCGGCATTCACCCTAAGAGCGTACTTCTCACCGTATATCTCGCGGTTTGCCTCACGGTAAGCGTAGTCGATTCTTTTCTCCTCATCCGTGCCCGGGTACTTCTTCAGGTACTTTTCAACAGCCTCACGGTATTCGGGGAGGTTGTCAAGCACCGTTTCCTGATATGTTGTCCGTTCTGCCGTAGCAACTCTGACTGCCGCGCGTCTTTCCTTGCTCTTGAGGTTCTTGTCGTTTTCAGCATTTCTGATTGTCTTGTTGTAAGAGCTCATCTGATTTCGTTCTCGGTTAAGGTGCTTGTAAACGACCGCATCGACAAGCGTTCCGTCTTTGGAATTTTTCGCCTGTTCCGCGGCGGTTATCGCATCGTAAAATTCGCTACTTACCTTGTTCGACAGCTTACTGTCAACCGTGAAGTTTGACGAAAGCGCAGAGAGAATGCCGAGCCCGATTGTTGATGCCGCGTTGTCACCCTTCTGCTCACTCGGTGTAAGCATAGGCAGTACCATTCTTCCCACGCCACCTGTGTACTGTTTCAAAATGTAGTTAAGCTTTTTGGGCGATACACCAAGCTTCTTGCCGACATACTTTGAAATATAGTCTGTCGAGCTGTCGTATCTCTCTCCCTCGGGCAATGCCTGAAGCGCGTCATTTTCGATGTCCGTGCCGTACCATGTCTCACCTCGGCTATCCTCATCAAAAAGGTCAGCCTCTATCACTCCACGGAAGATGTTGTCGGTAAGTGGGTTGTTTGGTAGCACGTTGTCTCCTATGGCAGATGCCGCCTCTCCGACTTTTACCTTTTCGCCCTTGATTGCGTCACGCATTCTATCTGCAACAATTCCAAGCGAAGCATTCACTCGACCCTTTGGAATCTTAATAAACCGACCGTCACCTATCGGACACAAGAAGTAATTGTCTTTAATTCTGTCAGAAAGTCTCTCGTAGTCCTCGTCGTCTCCGCCAAACGCTTTGAATATCGCCTGAATTAAATCATTTGCAAAGCCTGTCGAAATTCCAAGTGCGGCGCATTTCACAACAAATCGTATCCATTGCTTTCCCGACTTGCTCTCCGTGAAGTTTCTTATGGTTTTTGCCGTTCCTTGTATCGATGGGTTAAAGAACGGAACTATATACCTGTTTATAATCTTTCCCCACGTTCCGCTTTCGCCGAAGTTTGTTGTTACTTCTGCCGCCGCAAGGAGCGCATCAGAGAGCGTGTTCGGGTCGTTCGGGTCGCCTTTTTCATAGACGCTTATAAACTCTGCAAGTCTCGGTGCCTGCTCTACAATCATGTTCGCAAAAGCAACGCTGTCTGCAGCCTTTTTTGCTGCATTACTTGATTCTTTTTTGATGCCCTCTCTCTGGATATCTTCAAAACGTGAAGCCGCTAAACCGCCTGCCGCAAGATATAGCTCCCACATTTCTCCGCCTTTCGCAATTTCCCCATATGCACGAGGGAGGTTTTTAACAAGAGCCACCGCGTCTCGGCTGTTAAACATAGCATCCTGCAAGTCCTTGGTGGCATTTCGTACAGGGAACGTCACGTCATACGTGGTTATAAGCGCCTTGTACGTGTCTACCGCTTTTTGATATTTCTCAAGTGCCGCGCTGGTTTCTGTGGGTGCAGTTGCCAGAGCATCAAACGACTCAAAAAATTCAGGTGTTACAGTTAGTTTTATTTGTCTGCCGTTTCTGTAAAACTCTACTACATTTTTTACCGCGCTTTTTTCTTCAGCCTTTTTGATATCTTCGTCCTCGTCAAAAATGTCTTTCTTTGTTCCTGTGTTTTCCTCTTCGACAATGTACTTGTCCCAGAGCTTACTGTCACTCTTAAGTATCTCGTAAACTCGGTTTGCAAAAATGTTTTTGTGTGCATTTTTTACGATAGAGCTTGTTTTCTGCGCAAGAACTCGGTCAATGCCAAGTATTTTTTCTTCGCCGCCCTTTGCTTTGCCCATCGTATCTTTAACACTTTTTCTTCCGACATTTGTGACGGTGCTGTTTAAAATATCTCGATATACAGGTATGTAATCAGGATATTTTTTCTTGAAGTATTCAACATCCTCTTTTGTTACAAGTCCCGAATCCATTTGCATTTGCAAAAGATTGTCAATAAACTTGCGGATTTTTGCGTCATATTCCGCAAATTCCGGATTCTTCCGAAGCATATCCTTGACCATTGCCCTTGATTCGTCTGCCGTAACTTCTTTATCTCCGTAGCCGAAGACCGTTTTGTTCTGTTCTTCTGCCCTGTCGCGTTTTTGTGTAAGTTCGATATACTCTCTCGCCTTGCGTCCCAAGACATCTTCTCTTTCGGCAAGCTTGCGTATCGCCTTGTCGCTTTTCCCCGCAAACTCGGGATTCTTTGAAAGAAAATCGGAGACTTCCGCTTCTGCCGTTTCGAGTTTTTTGGGGTCAAATATACTCATTCTGGACATGTTGTGCTTGTGAAGCAAGTACATATTGAACTTTTTAAAGTATCCTGCACCTTTCTCTTTTATCGGGCGAAGAATTCCGTCTACGCTTTCACCGACAACACGACCGAGTATATCTGTCTGCTTGTTGTTTATGGCATCAAGCGCGGCGTTTGATGCACTTCTTGCTCGGTTGTATGTTGCGTAGATGTGCTTGTCTTTCGATTTGTTTTCAATCTTTCTGATGGCGTATCCGCTGTTTACAATCTTTCGCTGAAAAAAGCTGTCCGCCGCCTCCATTTTTGATGGTGTGCTTTTTACGGTCTCTACTGCGTCCCCCACTTTTTCTTTAAATGTTTTTTTCGTGTCATACGGAGTAATTGAAACGCTTCCATCTGTTTTTTCTTTTGTTGCTCGCAATGCTTCTCTTTCGGTTTCCTTGTCCATACGCGCAAGGTCCGATTTGTATTTTTCCTCACCGTCCGCCAGAACACTTGACTGGTCTTTTATCATGTCAACGTATGAATCAAGTCCCGTGCTTCTGATGTAATCATCCTCCGCCTCAAGCTCTGATGCCTCTCCCGCTTCCCTCGGCTTATAATCCTTTGATAACAAATCGCCCGTTTTTTTGGAATAGCGGATGTCGGGGTTTTCTTTATCAAATGTTCCGATATTCTCCGTTGCTGACTTTATCTGTGTTGGATTGTCAACTAAATACAACACAGAGTCATCATTTTCTTTTGATGAATCCTCAACTATTACGCCGTCATACTCTCCCGTAAGATATTCGTTGTAAATCTCGTCAGCATGTGCATCAAAATATGCAACCGTATTGTATGCACCCGTGGCATCAATTCTTAAAGGTTTTTTTATGTCCAAATATGCTTCAATAACACGAGGTTCTCCACCATTTCTATTGGTCGTATGACTTGCATAATCTCCTGCAGAATCAATGCCGTTTTTTTCACTTGTAAAGAAGAAGAAGCCTTCTGATGTTCCCGGATAATTCTTGCCGCTTTTCGACAAATCAAAAACCGTGAACTTTTCATTTGTTCCGTGATAAACAACTTTCGGGGTTCCGTCTTCGTTAACAACGCCGCTTACTTCTTTAGGATTGAAATTTGGCTCTAACTGCTTGACAACCTCAAACAAATCTGCTACACTCTTTATATCAGCGGTCGGTCTGATTGAGCTAAGGAGATTTTCTCCTGAACTTGTTACAGCCGATTGCTGTTTTTTTATTACCTCTAAATTCTGAAGTTGATATGCACGTTTTATCGTGTTGTCACTATTAACATCATCAAGCTCTTCGACATAAAGTTTTAAAAGCGCAGGTCCATCTCCCTTATCACATATTGCGTATAACGTGTGCATAAGCGCCGAATTTTCGGATTTTGCTTCACTTTCGGGAATTGTGCTTGTATCTAATAGCACGGCTTTTTTAACTATTCCGTTTATATAGTCAAGGTACGGTCTTGCCTCGCGTATTTTTTTACCTTTATGAATAGACTCTCTGAAC
>JAZQSI010000200.1:0-4973 GCA_045629985.1 Eubacteriales bacterium | reverse complement strand
CTGCCTGCATCACCAAAAGTGATGATTGCTTCATCTGAGTCAATACCTGTCGAAGCATATTCAGCACCGACAAACGGGCTGCTTACAGGCTCGCCGTCAAGGCAGATTGAAATGTAGTTCTTGCCTTCTGAAGCGCGACTTGCTGCTGCTTTTGTAGCGTTCTTGAACTTTTCGCGTGCCTCGGAATTAAGTTTAAGAACAACGTGGTGCTGCTTAACGCCGATTTCAGAAACCTGTTCGTATCTTGCAACAGCATCCTTTACGTCCTTACCTTCGATAACAACATTTCCGTCTGCATCAACAAACTGGAGAACAGCTGTCTTGCCGAGAAGCTTTACTGCTTCATCTGTATCTGTAACGGACGGAATTTCGATTGTAAATCTCTTGTCACCAACTTTACGGATATCAGCTTCTGTGTAGTTCTTTCCGTCAAGTCTCTTTCTGAAAATCGTCTTTGCGACTTCCATCTCGTCAGCCGACGGAGCAGAACCGTCTTCTGTGCGAGCCTCGAATGTAATGGAAGCACCACCTGCAAGGTCAAGACCAAGGCGGACACCTTCAGCTGCACTCGGGATTTTTGTGAATCCAAGGTTAAGACCGTATATTGAAGTAAAAACAAAAGCAGCAATTACGACAATAACAACGGAAAACCAAAGTATGCCTTTTTTCATTTGTAAAACCTCCTCTGAATTTACGCAAAAAGCTTTGCGCAAGCACTAAAATATTATATATTTAAAAATTATTTTAGTCAATATAATTTATACTTTGAGCTCTGCATCAGTATTGATTTCTGAGCTATATTTTGAAATAGCGGGTTTTACGTATTCCTCAATAAACTCGGTTACCTGTGATGCTGAACGTCCTGTATAATTTCTCGGGTCGAGATTTTTTTCAATCTCTTCCTTTGTCATTCCGAAAGCGGGGTCTGCGGCAATTCTGTCGATGAGGTCGTTTGCCGCACCGTCTTCTTTAACCCTCTTGCCCGCCGCAACAGAATGTGTTCTGATGAGCTCGTGAAGCTCCTGACGGTCACCGCCGCGCTTAACTGCATCCATCATGATGTTCTCGCTTGCCATAAACGGAAGCTCTTCCATGATGTGCTTGTTAACTACTTTCGGATAAACAACAAGGCCTGATGCGATGTTTAAGTAAATGCAGAGAATTGAATCCACTGCGAGGAATGCCTCTGCAACGGCAAGACGCTTGTTTGCCGAGTCGTCAAGAGTTCTCTCAAACCACTGTGTAGCCGCTGTGAGAGCCGGGTTCATAGCTGTGCTGATAACGAATTTGGAAAGAGCACAAATACGCTCTGAACGCATCGGATTTCTCTTATAAGGCATAGCAGATGAGCCAATCTGGTTCTTTTCAAACGGCTCTTCCATCTCCTTGAGATTTGAAAGAAGACGGAGGTCTGTAGCAAATTTGCAAGCACTCTGGGCGATACCTGAAAGCGTAGCAAGTGCCATAGAGTCAATCTTTCTTGAATATGTCTGTCCGGAAACAGGGATTACGCCGTCAAAACCAAGCTCTTCGGCAATGTAAGCTTCCATCTTCTTGATTTTTTCTTCATCACCGTCAAAAAGCTCCATGAAACTTGCCTGGGTACCCGTCGTTCCCTTTGAACCGAGAAGTCGCATTGCGTCAATTCTGAACTCAAGCTCCGAAAGGTCATAGAGAAGCTCGTTTATCCAGAGCGTTGCACGCTTGCCTATTGTAGTAAGCTGTGCCGGCTGGTAATGTGTAAAACCGAGCGTCGGCATATCCTTATAAGCATCTGCAAACTTCGCAAGCGCCGCGATTACGCTGACAAGACGGGTTCTGACGAGCTTGAGAGCATCGCGCATAACGATGATATCTGTGTTGTCGCCAACATAACAGCTTGTAGCACCAAGGTGGATAATGCCCTTTGCATTCGGGCACTGAACGCCATATGCATAGACGTGGGACATAACATCGTGGCGGACTTCCTTTTCTCTTTTCTCTGCCACTTCGTAGTTAATGTCGTCCTTGAACTTTTCAAGTTCATCTATCTGCTCCTGCGTAACAGGCAGACCGAGCTTCATTTCTGCTCTTGCAAGCGCAATCCAAAGCTTTCTCCAAGTGCGGAACTTTGTATCCGGAGAGAAAAGCTCTGTCATCTCACGGCTTGCGTAGCGCGTGTTAAGCGGAGATTCGTAAACATTTCTCATAAAAGCAGTTCCTTCCCTATCCTACTATAGTTTCAAGAGCTGCAAGCTTTACACAGAGGCAAAGAAGCTTTGAAGCAGTCTCAAGCTCTGCAACTGTCGGGTAAGACGGAGCAATTCTGAGGTTTGCATCCTGCGGATCGTTACCGTACGGGAATGTTGCACCGCAGCCCGTCATAACAACGCCTGCTTCTGCCATGAGCTTGTGAACTCGCTTTGCAGAACCAACAACAACGTCGAGGCTGATGAAGTATCCGCCGTTGGGTTTTGTCCACGCTGCAATATCAAGACCTGCAAGTTCAGCGTTGAGAGTATCAATAACCATATCGAACTTCGGAGCCATAATAGCTGCGTGCTTCTTCATATGAGCCTTGATACCGTCGAGGTTTTTAAAGTATCTTACATGGCGGAGCTGGTTAATCTTATCCGGACCAATCATCTGGTAAGTAAGAACTTTCTTGTTGGAAGCAATGTTAGCTTCGCTCATTGCCATAACTGCAACGCCTGCACCCGGGAATGTGATCTTTGAAGTGGAAGCGAAGATATAGCACATATCCTCCTTGCCTGCTTTTCTGCATTCATCGAGGATGTTGAGAAGGCTGTCGCTTGTGTCATAGAGATCGTGTACGCAGTAAGCGTTATCCCAGAAGATTCTGAAGTCTTCTGCAGCAGGGTTAAGAGCAGCAAAAGCACGGACAACATCGTCTGAATATGTAATACCGCTCGGATTGGAATACTTCGGAACACACCAGATACCCTTGACGGAAGCATCGTTCTCAACGTACTTCTTGACTTCTGCCATATCGGGGCCATTTTCATCCATAGCAATCGGAATCATCTTAATGCCGAAGCATTCACAGATACCGAAGTGTCTGTCGTATCCCGGAACCGGGCAAAGGAACTTAACTTCCGGAAGCTTGCACCAAGGAGTGCTTCCCATTACGCCGTGAGTAACAGAGCGAGAAACCATATCAAACATCATTGTAAGGCTTGCGTTGCCACCAACAACAACTTCACTCGTCTTGACTCCGAGCATTTCTGCAAAGAGAGCCTTCATCTCGGGGATACCGTCCATACCGCCGTAGTTTCTGACATCAGGAGTAACGTCAGCAACGTCTGCAGTCTTTGAAAGGACAGTAAAGAGGTCTTCGCTCATATCAAGCTGAGCAGGAGCCGGCTTTCCTCTTGACATATCAAGCTTGAGGCCCTGTGCTACGTAATCAGCATACTCTTTCTTAAGTTCTGCCTGAAGCTTAAGAGCTTCATCTTTTGAAAGGTTCTTGTAAGAAATCTTTTCCATATCTATTCTCCTATAATAAATTTTACAAAAGTTTACCTGTGCATCTCGGGAACGGAAGAACATCGCGGATGTTGGAAATTCCCGTGAGATACATTATAAGTCTCTCAAAGCCGAGACCGTAACCTGCGTGAGAAACACCACCAAAGCGGCGGAGATTGAGATACCAATCGTAATCTTCGCGGTTGAGGCCCATTTCGTCCATCTTTGCAGCGAGGACATCGTAACGCTCTTCACGCTGGCTTCCGCCGATGAGCTCGCCGATTCCGGGAACAAAGAGGTCCATAGCCGCAACGGTCTTGCCGTCGTCGTTCTGGCGCATGTAGAAAGCCTTAATTTCCTTCGGATAGTTGATAAGGAACATCGGCTTCTTCATAATTTCTTCTGTGAGGAAACGCTCGTGCTCCGTCTGGAGATCGCAACCGAAGAATACAGGATACTCAAACTTTTCTTTATGCTGTTCGAGAATCTTGATGCCTTCTGCATATTCCATAACACCGAAATCGGAATTTACAACGTGCTCAAGGCGCTCAATGAGACCTTTATCAACGAAGCTATTGAAGAAGTTCATCTCTTCCTTGCAGTTGTCAAGGACGTGACGGATGACATACTTAACCATTGCTTCTGCAAGCTCCATATCGTCATTTAAGTCTGCAAAAGCGATTTCCGGCTCAATCATCCAGAACTCCGCTGCGTGGCGGGCAGTATTTGAATTCTCTGCGCGGAATGTCGGACCGAAGGTATATGTCTTGCCGAAAGCAAGAGCAAAGGTTTCTGCCTCAAGCTGACCGGAAACGGTAAGACTTGCTTCCCTGCCGAAGAAGTCTTCGGAATAATCTACCTTTCCTTCCTCTGTGCGCGGAAGATTTTCCATATCAAGCGTTGTAATCTTGAACATCTCGCCTGCGCCTTCACAGTCACTTCCGGTTATAATCGGAGTGTGTGCATAAACAAATCCGCGTTCATTGAAGAACTTGTGGATTGCATATGCCGCCTCGCTTCTTACACGGAAAACTGCGGAGAACGTATTTGTTCTCGGGCGAAGGTATGAGATTGTTCTTAAGAATTCAAGAGAATGTCTCTTCTTCTGAAGCGGATAATCAGGAGCGGACTCACCTTCTACGGAAACCTCAGTAGCCTTAATCTCAAATGGCTGCTTTGCATCCGGGGTGAGAATAAAATTACCCGTAACGACAATAGCACTTCCGACATTGAGGTGGACAAGCTCCGAAAAATTCGAAAGACTGTCATCAATAACAATCTGAACACTTTTAAAATACGAACCGTCGTTAAGCTCAATAAATCCGAACACTTTGGAGTCGCGAACTGTACGCACCCAGCCTCCGACAGTAACAGATTTTCCTGAAAAAGAATCAGACGAGTTAAACAACTCTCTTACATTTGTAAGCTTCATTAATTTCAACTCCATTACATAAAACTACATACTATATATTTAAACACAAATTTGTCAAAAAGTCTATACAAATTTT
>JAZQSI010000199.1:0-3669 GCA_045629985.1 Eubacteriales bacterium | reverse complement strand
GCCTCGCCGCGCCACCACCCTCATCAGAGGGAGGCTTTAGCTTGCTGCCTCAAGTATATTTTCTATAAATATCCCGTACCCACGTGTAGGGTCATTAACTAAAACATGTGTCACGGCACCGACAGGTTTTCCGTCTAATATTATCTCTGTACCAAGGGGCATTCAATAACGCAACGGTGAACTGTGGTCGGGCGGTAAGAGAGAATTCTGTCTGCTTTCTTCATAGCATCTGCGAGGTTTTCTTCCGTGATGTTTTCGGGAACCTCGAAGTTTGAGTCAGAACCCGTATATGTGTGTCCTTCCTCGCCGCACAATGCATATTTTTTCGACCAGTCGCATGCTTTGCCGTCGGTCGGAATCCACTTGTAAGTATTTCCCGAAAGCTCGATAGAAACCATATTCTCTGCGCGAAGTGCGTTTGCAGGGCATGCCTTGATGCAGTTTTCGCAATTTTCGCAGGTTGATGCAACGGAGGCCTTCTTTGCTTTTACGATTTCGTCAAGAGGCGCGTCGGTAACGATTGCGATGAAGTCCTGGCTGAAGCCATGCTCCTCGGTGTAGCACATACCGTTAACCGTAAGCTGGCCGATTCCTGCCTCAACCGCTTCAAGCTGGTTGCAGAACGCATCGGGAAGTGCGCCGCGCGGAGTTCCCATATCGCCGCCGATGCCTGTGAGGTTGTATGTAGCGACCGCCTTATATCCTTTTCCCTGGAGGTATTTTTCAACCTTGAAGGATGCATAAGCAAGCTCAAACGTTGTTTCATACTTTGAGTACATATAAGGACCGACAGCATAAGCCGGGGGCTTTATGGTCATCTTCTGGACGATTTCGGGATAGTGGATACCCATCATAATTACGTTCTTTGCGCCTTCAAGGTGGTCGGATGTTTTGTAAATCTTGCGCTCATAAGTGTTTGATTCAGGCTCGAAGATATGGAATCTCGGAGTTTTTGAGATCATATCAATAATGCCCTCGCCGCCCTTGATGGGAGAAAGTTTTTCCGAAAGCTTGTCAAATCTCTCTGCAGGAACGATAGCGTAAGTTTCGCTGCCTTCGTTTTCCATAATACGGCAAAGGTTTTCCGTCATGGAAAGGCGTACGTTATCAATCGGCTCGTTAAGGCCGTAATATTCGTATCTTGCAAACGGAGCGTTTGTGAGAAGAACTTCGGTTACGAGAATCTCATCGTCCTTCTTCTCGATTCCTGCCGCCTTGAGGTATGCGTCGATGTCAACCTCGGGGCTGTTGAGGGTTTTAAAGCCGTAATCATCAATTATACGGGAAGCGTCAAGGCGCGCAAAGCCCGAGAAGTGTGCAAGAGCTGTCTGCTCTGCGCTTATTGTGCCAAAACCTTCGTTTCCGTAGCCGTTTCTTGCGTTTATCTTATCTCCCTGAGCGTGTGCAGACTTCTTGCATGAAATTGTCATGACCACCGCGCCGCTTGCGTATTCATAAGCTTCTTTTGCGCCGAGTGATGCAGTTGTTTCGGGGTCAAGGAAGACGATGTTGTCGATGCTGTAACGCTCTACCTTACTTGCGATTTCGTCATAAAGTCTTCTGTGGACGGGAAGAGAGGTGTTTGCAACAGAGTGCTTCTTTCTCATAGGTGCAGAAGTGTGCTCGCCGCCGTCGCTTCGAAGGTGCTTCGGGAGGCAGAACTTTACACAGCATCCCATCTCACCGCCGCGCATACCGTATTTGTCGACGTATTCAAGAATAACCTTTTCGTCAACAACTTCGGGGATTTCGAGGTCGAGGTCAAGGTCAAAGTGCTCTGCCCATGCGCAACGCCAGAGGTTCTTGTTTGCAAACTTAAAGACGTGTCCGTCAACTTCGATGGACTTTGTGCCGTGGCACTCCTTGCGGTATGCATCCGTTGGGCAGTGGTTGATGCACTCGCCGCACATATCGCAAAGCTTCACCTCGTCATAAACGGGTGTCGGACAAAGCGGCGCGTTTGTAATAATTGAAATAAATCTGTTTCTCGGGCCGTATTCGGGTGACATGGTAAGACCGTGCCAGCCGAGCTGACCGAGGCCTGCGCAGGTTGCTGCATAGATGTGAGACATATCGGGCGCAAATGTCGCTGTCATATCGCCGAACGGGCGGTATCTCCAGATGTTGGATGCCGCAATCGGAACCGCCTCATAGCCGAGGCTGTCAAGGTAGCGTGCAACCCTGAAAGCGATGTAGTCAAGCTTTAAGTTCATAACGTACTGAATGGAGTACGGGCCGATAATCTGCGGATGCGCTTCTCCTCCGAGCTCAATCGCTTCGTCGAGGTGGTGAATAGCACAAACAACAACGTTTGTTGCGGTCGGCAGAATGCCCTGAGGGCTCATCATAATCGGCGCGCCCTTAAATCTTGATATGGGAGAAACGCCGACAAGGTCAGCGCCGACGTCGTAGGCGCATTTTTTAACCATTGCGGTGAGGTTTCTGTTCATTTGTCTTCCTCCTAAAGAAAATATACTAACAGTGTAGCATGAAATCGGTTTTTTGAAACTGATTTTTTGTCCAGTAAGGTGGACTTTTGTTTCAAGATATGGCATAATAGAAACAAGAATGAAAAAAGACCTTAAAGCGGGTGAAGATATGCTGTATAATTCTGATGATTTTATGTTCAATATACTTACAATTGACCGATTTTTTCATAAAGAAGGTGCTTTTGATGTTAAAGCGCGTCCGTATGCGGCACTGTCGTTTCGTGAACGAGGAACGGGAACATTTAAAATAGGCGGCAAAATTTTTCACACAGAACCGGGCGATGTTTTGTTTATCCCTGCCGATACGCCGTACGAGGTGGAGTATTCTCCCAGCGAAAGCATAGTTGTCAATATGGAGTCGTGCGCGTATCCTTCTCCCGAGCTTTTCACGCTTAACTCAAAAAGCGGTGTTGCCCTGATGTTTGCGCTTCTTCTTGATGAGTGGGACAAATACCCTTCTTCAAACCGCGCAAAGGCCACGATTTACGGAATTCTTGAAAAAATCGGAGAATATTGCAGTGAAGATACAGAAAACCCCGTGCTCAACAAGTGCATACAGTATATAGATGTTAATTTCTGCGATCCGGAGCTTGATATCAAAAAAGTGTGCGAGGTTGCATTTATAAGCCGTTCAAACCTATACCGCCTTTTTCTCAGGCGGTTTGGCATATCGCCGAAGCAGTATATCATAAAACAGAGACTCAATAAAGCGGTGAAGCTTCTTGTTTCTGCCGAACTTTCGGTAAAGGAAATATCATCAGCCTGCGGTTTTTCGGATGATAAGTATTTTTCGCGAATTTTCAAGGAAAAATATGGTTCTCCACCCTCAAAGCTTCGCCGCAACGCCTATATGTGATAAAGAACGCGGTTCTTAAAAACCGCGTTCTTTTATTATTTATTCTGCCGCCTCTAGCATATTCTCGATAAATATTCCGTATCCGCGCGTGGGGTCGTTGACGAGAACGTGGGTCACCGCGCCGACTATCTTACCGTCCTGAATTATCGGCGAGCCGCTCATGCCGCAGACGATACCGCCCGTTTTTTCAAGAAGCGCAGGGTCGGTTGCGCGGATGAGCATATTTTTTGTTGCCTCTCCGCCGTGATAGATGTGCATTATCTCGATTTTGTATTCCTTTACCTCATCGCCCTCAACGTTTGAGAGAATGGTTGCTTCTCCTTT
>JAZQSI010000198.1:0-2513 GCA_045629985.1 Eubacteriales bacterium | reverse complement strand
AGAAAATGTATTTCGAGCTTTTTAACGGTGTGACGGATATTATAGAAGACCTTAAGAAGCTTCAGCAGAAAGCAGAAGAAAACTACATAGAAGCAAAAGAAGAAAATTAGAAGGAACACCGCCAAACGGCGGTGTTCCTTTTCATAATGCAGTAGAAATGATTGTGATGGATGAGGTGGAAAACCTTGAAAAAATTCTTTTATGGGGGTATAATGTTCTTGTCTAAAAAAGAAAAGAGATGTTAAAATGACAGAAGCAGAAAGACACTATAAAAAAATGACAGAGACGCCGCTTGCGCGTCTCATAATTTCGCTCGGAATCCCGACGACGATTTCAATGCTCGTTACGAGTATCTACAATATGGCGGATACGTACTTTGTCGGAGGGCTTGGAGAGTCTGCGCAGGGTGCGACGGGTATTCTCTTTACACTTCAGGCGATCATTCAGGCAATTTCCTTTATGCTCGGACAAGGTTCGGGAACTATGGTTGCAAAAGCTCTTGCCGACCGCAACGAGAAGGAAGCTTCAGCGTATGCTTCAAGTGCGTTTTTTGCGGCACTTGTCGCAGGTACGGTTCTTGCTGTAGTCTGCGGCATTTTCATAGAGCCGCTTCTCTATGCCCTCGGAAGTACAGACACCATTCTCCCGTATGCCGTTCAGTACGGCGCGTGCGTCCTTGTAAGCTGTCCGTTTGTTATGATGTCGTTTGTCCTCAACAACATTCTTCGTTTTGAGGGTAAGGCGTTTTTTTCGATGTTCGGGCTTGTTTCGGGAGGACTTCTCAATATATTCGGCGACTGGCTCCTCGTTATGGTGTTTGACTTCGGAATCCTCGGCGCAGGTATCGCAACTGCCGTTTCGCAGACGATAAGCTTTGCGCTTCTTCTCTATTTCCACAAGAAAAAGGCACAGAGCAAGATACATGTTTCGTATATCAGCCGAAAGACAACGATATATCTTACGGTCTGCAAGGTCGGTTTCCCGTCGCTTATCCGTCAGGGTCTTTCTTCAATCTCAAACGGACTTTTAAACAACTTAACACGTCCGTTCGGAGATGCGGCGATTGCGGCGATGAGCGTTGTAAACCGTTTCTCAATGTTCGTTATGTGTGTGGGTCTCGGCATCGGACAGGGCTTCCAGCCCGTTGCCGCGTTTAACTATCAGGCGAAGAAGTACAGCCGCGTAAAGCGCGGAATGCTCATAACAATGGGCATCGGCGCGACATTCATCCTCTGTCTTGCAACACCAGGCTTTATATTTTCGGATAAGATAATGTATCTTTTCCAGAAGAGTGAAGACGTCATAGAGGTCGGGACATTAGCGCTTCGCGCGGCGTGCATCGGAACGAGCTTCCTTGCACTTTCCGTTCCCGTAAATATGCTCTATCAGAGCGCGAGAAGAACAGGTGTTGCGTCTTTTCTATCTCTTCTCCGTTCGGGGCTTACATTTATCCCCGTGCTTATCGTGACAACGAGCCTTTGGGGGCTTTTCGGAATCCAGATTTCACAGCCGGTTGCGGATATTCTCACGGGTATTGCCTCAATCCCGTTCATGATTCACTTCCTTAAAACGCCGGACGAAAAAATGAAGTAAAACGCAATGAAAAGTATCGCATTTGCTATTGTAAATATATGTGCAAAGTGGTAGTATATGTTGTAAAAGCATAGAACATGATGAAGGAAGGAAAATCATTATGGAAAAGTTTTCGGAGAGAGACTTGCAGAGCGCAAAAAAGGCTTATGAAAAATTAAGCGAGATTATGCATGCCGCTTACGATACAGCTGACCGTGAGTGGATAATCAAACATACCTGCGAGCTTGCGGATATTGAAGCAAAGCAGACTTTTCCTGCATACGAGAGAGCGGCGGAGTATATAAATAATCTTATGCTCTCAAACGGGCTTGACTCGGAGATTTTAAGGTTTCCTGCAGACGGGATTACCGCATATCAGGACAAGTGTATGCCGCTTGCGTGGGATGCGAGTGTCGGCCGCCTTACCGTGATAAGCTCCTCCGTCGAGTTTGACGATCCCGTTATCGCAGACTTTGAAAAACTCCCGATCCACCTTGTGAAGGGCTCTGTGGCAACTCCTGAGGGAGGAATCGTTGCAAGGGTTGTTACCGAAGCGCAGATGCTTGCGGGTGAAGATTGCACGGGTGCAATGGTTCTCCTTGAACCGGAAACAAGAGCAACGGCGGGACCCATCCGAATGGCACTTGACCTTGGCGCAATAGGCTTTATTTCGGAATACCTTCTCAATCCGATGGATAAGCCCGATGATGTGTACTGGGCAAACGCCGCAACAGATGCAGGCGGCTGGAATGTAACAGCGGACGACCGCGACTTTATCGGATTTTCAATTTCTCCGCGAAACGGAAGAAAGCTCCGCCATGCGGTAACCTTCGGCGGTGCAAGAGTTCGCGTTGAGAGTGACGCCCGCCGTTATGTCGGAACTCTTCCTGCGGTAACCGCGCTCATCCCGGGTAAGCAGAAGAGAGAGCTCTGGATTCTTG
>JAZQSI010000197.1:0-1777 GCA_045629985.1 Eubacteriales bacterium | reverse complement strand
CATCACGATGCTCTGCGGTGCGGTTGTCAAAGTTGCGGCAAACTACTTCCTCATCGCAATCCCGGGTGTAGAGCTTTCGGGTGCGGCTGTCGGTACGGTGCTCTGCTATGTGCTCATAACGGTGCTCAATATGATTTTCCTTGCGCGCCTTGTAAAGTTTAAGCCAAACTTTGTTGCAACGTATCTTCGTCCGATAATCTCCTCGCTCATTATGGGTGCGGTGGTGTTCGGAGTGTATAAGATAGCCGAGCCGTTCCTCGGAAACCTCTTTGCCGTTGCCGCTTCAATCGGTGTTGGTGTGGTAGTTTACTTCGTCGCAATGATTCTCTCAAAGGGCATAACCGAAGACGACGTAAAAGGTCTCCCAAAGGGCGATAAGATAGCAAAAATACTTTTTAAGAAGTAAATAAAACTCTCAGGAAAAATTCCTGAGAGTTTTTTCTTAATCTTCGGAATATAACTTATAAAGGTCGGCGTAGATTCCGCCTTTTTCGATAAGCTCGTGGTGAGTTCCGCTTTCTTCGATTCCGTTATCTGTGAGGACGAGGATTCTGTCTGCGTTCTTGATAGTCGTGAGGCGATGGGCAATCGTAAGAGTCGTTCTGCCGCGTGCAAGCTCGCGGAGAGACTGCTGAACTATGTGTTCGCTCTCGTTATCAAGTGCGCTCGTCGCCTCGTCGAGAATGAGAATCGGCGGATTTTTGAGAAATACTCGTGCGATGGAAATTCTCTGCTTCTGACCGCCCGAAAGCTTTACGCCGCGCTCACCGACAAAAGTGTCATAGCCGTTTGGAAGAAGCGAGATAAATTCGTGTGCTCCTGCAAGACGTGCCGCACGCTCAATCTCCTCGCGCGATGCTCCGGGGAGACCGTACTCGATGTTCTCAAGCACCGTTCCCGAGAAGAGGTAAACGTCCTGCTGGACTATGCCTATCTGATTGCGGAGAGAGGGGAGAGTGACCTCGCGTATGTCGTATCCGTCAATCGTGATGCGACCGTCCGTTACGTCATAAAAACGCGGAATAAGGTTGCAGATAGTCGTTTTTCCTGCACCTGACGGACCGACGATCGCGATGTTCTCACCGCTTTTTATTTCGAGGTTCATATCGGAAAGGACGCGCTCACCGCCGTCGGAGTATTTAAACGAAACATCTTCAAAAGAGATATTGCCCGAAACCGCAGGAAGGTCGCTTGCGTTCTCTGCGTCCTTTATGTCCACCGGCTCGTCAAGAATCTCAACAAAGCGTTCGATTCCCGTCATGCCGCGCTGGAACTGCTCGGCAAATTCAACGATGCGACGGATTGATGTGAGAAGTGTTGTGACGTAGAGAAGATATGCAACGTAGTCGCCCGGTGTAATCTGACCGTGTATCAGAAACAGCGCACCGGCAACGACAACAACGATATACATAAGTCCGTCGAAGAATCGCGTTGTACTGTGAAATCCTGCCATGTGGCGGTAGGTTTCTTTTTTGATGTCGAGAAACTTCTGATTGCCGCGCTCGAACTTTTCCTTTTCAATCTCCTCGTTTGCAAAGGATTTTACAACGCGGATTCCGAGGAGAGAGTCTTCAACCTGCGCGTTTACCTCGCCAATCTGTACTCGGCTTGCTTTGAAAGCGCGTCTCATGCGGCGGCGAAAACGCGAGGAGAAGAAAATCATACCGGGGAGAAGTGCAAAGACGATGAGCGTGAGCCATACGTTCATTCCCGAGAGGATGATGAATGATGCGATTATCTTCACTCCTGCGATAAATAGCTCTTCGGGCCCGTGGTG
>JAZQSI010000196.1:0-33642 GCA_045629985.1 Eubacteriales bacterium | reverse complement strand
GCGAATAAGACGCTTGCGGCAGCGAACATAAGAGCAAAGCTTTCGCTTGATGACCGTATAGGCGCATACGACTCATCTGTCGGCGGTTTGCAGAAGTTTGCAGACTGCGACCTCACGGCAGGAACGCATTATCTTGCATTCGTTCCCGTAGAACATGGCGCAAAGACGGGCTCGCAGAATATGGGTCAGGTTTATCTCCAGCCGCAGTCCTTCCACCTCGACCCCGTTGAGATTATAGACACAGACCCCTACAACCCCGATGCGCTCGGAGACGACGGAAAGGTAAAGTACGCCCTCGGCGCAGAGTCATTCAACTCGGCAAACAAGGTCTATGAAAACGGCTCCGACACTCCGACCTGGTACTTCGGCGACACGGTGCAGAACATCAACGCCTACTATGCGGCAATCGGGGAGGAGCCTCCTGCCAACTTCCAAAAGCCGCTCAATACGTGGTCTGACCAGAGCGCGGAGGCAAAGGCACGCGATAAATACATCCCGTGGACGGCAAAGAGCCTTTCGGATGCAGAGCGCGGACACGTTTTGTGGCTCCGAAGCACAATAAACCCGTATCTTTACTTTGGATATGACGGCGTGTTTGAGAGAAATTACGACTACTTAAACCTCGCCAGAACGGATAAGTGGCAGTTTATTGCCCGAACAGGCAACCTTGACTCCGCTCAGACATATGCACGCAGCGGCGGAATGCACAACCAGATCAAGGCAAACGGTCTCCGCGACCTCGGAAAGGGAAATGAGTGCACGATACTCAAGATTGATATTCCGACAGCGGCGCAGTATGACTTCTCGATTGATACAATGAAAAACGGCAATGACGTAGGCTTTGCGGCATATCTGCTCCCGGCTACAAAGAGGCTTCCGCAGACGTATGCGGAGAGAGAGCCGTATCAGATTGCAGTCGGCAAGTGGGATGAGAATTTAAAGACAGGTAAGTTCACCGCATATACGGCAGGAGAATATTACTTCATCTTCGAAAGCTTCAAGACCGACAGTACAACAACACCCGATGTCGGCAGATGGGATGTTGACATAAGGTCACTCACGCTTACGGCGACAGGTCCTGCGGTTGTTTCAAAGACTGATGAAACACTCCTGAAAGAGCAGGAAAGAACATTTACTCCTGAAAACCCGACGATTTCAATGGTCCAGGACACTTCGGCGACCGTTACGGTGCTTGCTCGCGAAACAAGCGATAAGCATACCGAAGACAAAGAACTCCTTGAGCGCGTTATTGAGAAGACACACGTTGAAAAAGCGGGAGATATCTGCACGGTTGAAGCTCCCGAGATTGATGGATACACCTTCCGCTACTGGGGAATAGGACTTGGCAGAATGATGATGCCCGTTTCCACAGAGACGGAATTCAGCTTCAAGGCGCCGAAAGGAAACACCTTTATCTCTGCATTCTATTCATACAACGAGTCTGCAGATTCTGTTGTTGAGTTCTACAATGCAAACCGTGAGCTCGTTTCACGAAAGCTCTACAAAAAGGGCGACGTGATAGATATCCCTGAACTTCCGTCGCTTACAGGTGTCGGAGAGTCTATCGGTTGGGTAGGATACATAAACGGCATCGAAGAGCCTGCGACATTCACTCCCGATGACGAAATTATCGCGGTAAACACAATAATGATGTTTACTGCGGCATACGATGAGGAAGAAGTCGCTACAAACAAGAACGTCGTTATTACCGCAGAGGGAAGTGAAGGCATAACGGGCGCAGGAGAATATGTCTTCGGCGATGTTGTTACCCTCACGGCTCCGTACCGTCAGAACGGCGGCGGATATAAAATCTTCGTTGGTTGGAAGAAGAACGGTGAAATTGTAAGCACAAGCCGCGAATACACCTTCAATGCGGCAACGAGTACGACTGTCACGGCGGTTTATGCAGGATTTTTACCGACAGCCGCTGAACGTGTATGCAAAATCATCGTTTCAGCTCTCGGCGACAACGCAACGGTAGCAGAGTTTATCGGTTGCGAAAATGCACTTGAGAAAGGCTTTATATTTGATGGCGAGGGCGTTGAGGATGCAACGCACAAATACGCGATGAAGACTGATGCAACATCGTTTACGATGACATACGATACGGGGCTTATCCCGAAGGCGTATGCAATCTTTAAGGATGGCGTAATCTACAGCAAATAAGAGAAAAAGGCGAAGCACAATGCTTCGCCTTTTCCCTTTAGCAAAAAAGTTGAAAAAATAAAGGAGAAATATTATATCTACGACAGCTCAAGGCCGTACATAGCGATAGTGAAATTTGCAAGTGCGCGATCGCGCATGCGGTAAAGCGTGCGCGGATCATAACCGAACTCTTCGGAAAGATGCCGCATTTTTGAGGGGGAATTTGACATATAAAACTTCTCAAGAAGCTGCCTTTCCTCATCCGTCAAAGAGTCAAGCCCCCGATCAATGATAGCGAGAAGCCTCTCTGCGGAATTTATGTTATTTGCAAGACGCTCCTTCTCAACCATAGCGTTTATGAGGTCAGAATCCATTCTCTTACTGTGCTTGGAAAAGCTCGCCTTTGGTGAGCGGATAGTCTCGGAGATAAGGCGAAGGCGGTCTTTTGAGTTGAGGATGCCGATTTTCATTTGTTTGTATCGCCGAAGGTCGTCTTCGGCACATAGCCTCCAGTCCATAACCTCAGAACCTACCTTTCCAGGTGTGAAAACGCAGTGTATAATCGTCGTAATACCCCAGCTTACCGCATTCGCGAAGCTCGCGGAGAACTTTGAGACACTCGTTCTTCGGGCGCTCCTTACATCGCGAAACCCGCGTTGCGAGCTCGTCGAGGCTTTGGGCGAAGTCTTCCTTGATGCACATGGAAATAACTGCATATGTAATGTTTTTCGTCGGCTCATAGAAGTTGAGCGACCAGATGGGTTGTTTTTCAAGCGGCGGTCTTCCACGTCGCTGTGGGGTTGCCGGCGGTTTATCCTCGGGTCTGATGCCGAGAATGTCATTAATCTCTCTTTCAATGTCTGTAATTATCATTGCTGTTTGTCTCCCATATTTCGTAATACCGAATACAGTAGTCGCACCCTACCGTATCCCCGTCCTTGTTCTCTGCGAGTCGGTCTCCCCCGTCAAGCTGCGCACCGCATACAGGGCAGAAGTACTCAGGCAGAGTCTGAAAATCCGGACTGCCGCACACCGCCCGCGGCAAAATGCCCGGATAGTTCATACAATTTGTCGCCTCCTTAAAGATTGAGTTCATTGTTGTCGTAACGTGTCAAGTTATCATTTGTAATGATATATTATCACCGAATCGATTTTCTGTCAACAAGATTAATATTTCTTTTTTCGACAAAAAATTTAAAACGCTTGAAAATTAACATATTAAATGATATACTCAAATACAGATAAATTTGTAAACAAGGAGCGTGGCGGTTGTGATAGCCAGAGAAATTAAGCGCTTAAGACTTGAGGGAGGACTTTCGCAGACTTCCCTCGCGAGAAGCCTCGGAGTGCGCCAATCGACCGTTGCGATGTGGGAAAGCGGAAAGAATAACCCCGGGTATGAAATGCTTATCAGAATAGCCGACTTTTTCGGAGTGGGCGTGGATGTTCTTTGCGGTGAACAAGAAGCGATTACAAAGGTACCGGTTCTTGGGCGTGTTGCGGCAGGGCCGCCGCGCAGTGCCACGGAGGACGTTATAGGCTATGAGGAGATTTCACCTGAGGTTTCAAGAACGGGTGAGTTTTTCGCTCTTCGCATAAACGGTGAGAGCATGGAGCCGAGAATGAAGGACGGCGATATTGTAATCGTCCGTCGTCAGCCATGTGTTGAAAACGGCGAGATTGCAATCGTGCTCGTAGGTCAGGAAGAGGCAACCTGCAAGCGGTTTTACCGCTATAAAGAGGGGATCAGCCTCGTGTCATTGAATCCGCAGTATGCGCCGATGTTTTTCTCGGAAGAAGAGCTCGCGCAAACGAAGATAGAAGTGCTTGGCCGTGTCTGCGAGCTCCGAGCAAGGTTCTAAAAAAGAAAACAGCTCTGCAAGAATCTCTTGCAGAGCTGTTTGTATATTTCTTATCTGTTCTTTCCGAGGAAGAAGACGGCGATCGTTCCCGGACCTGAATGGAGACCGATAACGGGTCCGATGTCCGCGATTATCGAAACGTTTGCGCCGAAACGCTCGGTGTATTCCTTTTTGAGATAGTTTGCATCATCGAGGCAATCCGCCTGGCTGATGAAAATTTCCCCTGCCTTATCGAGAGCAAGCTCGTCGTACTTTGAAATAAGTGCCTCCAGAGACGCCTTTCTTCCGCGCGCCTTCGACATGCTGATGAGGTGACCCTCGTCGTCAACGTGGAGAACGGGCTTGATATTGAGCATACCGCCGAGAAGCGCCGTAGCCGCGCTGACGCGTCCTCCTGCCTTGAGGTACTTAAGGTCATCAACCGTGAACCAGTGGCAGAGGTTCGGGATTATATTCATAACATAGCGTGCAACCTCTTCTATCGGAGCACCCGAAGCCTTTTTCTCGGCTGCGAGGTGGACGATAAGACCCTCGCCTGCGGATGCGCAGAGTGTGTCGATTGCGATAACGCGGTTTTTCGGGAACTCTTCGAGAAGCTCCTCGGCAGCAAGGCGCGCCGCGTTGTATGTGTTTGAAAGACCTGACGAGAACGCGAGATACAAAACATCGCGCCCTGCCGCAAGCTCGGGACGGAAAACGTCCTTGAACTCTTCCATATTTATAGCAGAAGTCTTTCCTGTTTCGCCTGCACGCATTCTGGAGTAGATTTCGCCCGTGGGAATCATGCTGTTTTTATAAACCGTTTCATCGTTTGAAAACTGGAAAGAAAGAGAAGCATACTTCACGCCCCAGCTTTCGAGAATCTCGCTTGAAATATCGCAAGCGGTATCGGTGTAAATAACGTATTCGTTCATTGGTAAAAAACCTCCGTGATTTTTATAATATTATTCTACCACAAAAAGAATTAGTTTCAACCTACTGATAATAAATAGAATTCTTCACCGAAAAGCGGCGCGGTAGAGCGTGAGAAAATCTACTCTACCCGAGGGAGAATTAACAAAAAATACATTGTTTTGACAAAGATTTTATGCTATAATAGCGCATATAGAGAAGAAAATCCAATTTTTACATATGAAAGGACAGTTATGGCAGAGTTAAAGACTATAATTGCGAAAAATATAGCAGAGCTTCGGCGCGAGGCGCAGATGACGCAGTTTGAGCTTGCGGAACGTCTCAACTATTCGGATAAAGCCGTGTCGAAATGGGAGCGCGGAGAGTCCGTGCCCGATATAGTTGTTCTCAAAGCAATCGCGGATATTTTTTCCGTCACGGTTGACTTTCTTCTTGAAGAAGAACATCCGAAAAAGAAAAAATTTGGCGAGAGCGTGCGCATAAAGATGAAAAACCACGTCTTCATCACGGGAATGTCAATTACGCTTGTGTGGCTTATTGCGCTTGCCGTTTTTGTTGTCGGTGATGTTTTCCGCGAGTATGCGGCGCTTCACCACTGGCTTGTGTTTATGTATGCGCTTCCCGTTTCGTTCATAGTGTGGCTCGTTTTCAACGCGCATTGGTTTGCAAAGAAGATGAACTTCTTGATAATCTCTCTTCTTATGTGGTCAACGCTCGTCTCTATATTTGTTTCGCTTCTGGTTTTTGCGGGCGTTTCCGTCCGGTTCCTTATTCTCCTCGGTATCCCGGGGCAGATTATAATCGTCCTATGGTCGAGAATCAAGACGAAAAAATAATAAACACAGACCGAGGGAGCAAAGAAATAGCAAAGGTTTAAACGCTTTCTTTCACACACCTGCAGAGCAAGGGATTTCCCTTGCTCTGTTTTTGTCTCAACTCCGAAAAACGCAAAGTTTGCACAAAATCTGCCTTGACCGACCCTGAATTTGGCACGACCGATGCATCAGAGTTGACAAATCGGCGTCGCGAGTGCTAAAACCGAGGTAAATTTTGGCACAACCGATTTTTTATAAAAACTATTTTTTGACATAAAAAAACGCCGAAAAACGGCTTCTTGTTAATAAAATGTTACATTTTCAGAAAAAAGTATTGACAAGAAAGAAAAAATGAGTAAAATATAAATTAGCACTCGGGAGTGGTGAGTGCTAAAACGAAATTCAAGGAGGTGCCGCGATGAGCCTGAGCGACAGAAAGAAGAGAATCCTCAAGGCCATTGTTGATGAATACATCGAAAACGCAGAGCCGGTAGGCTCGAAAATCATTGCGGCGCGAAGCCGTCTTGATATCTCCCCTGCGACCATCAGAAACGAGATGTCGGAGCTCGAGGAGCTCGGCTTCCTCGAACAGCCGCACGTTTCCGCAGGTCGCGTGCCGTCAACGGCAGGGTACCGCTTATATGTAAACGAGCTTATGCAGAACTACGCGCTCTCCCAACGCGAGGCGGATGCGATAAACACCGCTCTCAACACGCAGATGCGCGAGCTTGAGAGAATGCTTCGCGAGTTCGGAAGGCTCGTTTCACAGCTTACGAATTATACTACTTATACGCTTATGCCGACAATCTCCTCGGAGACGGTCAAGAAGTTTGACGTTTTCCTCATTGAGCCTACCGTGGCAATCGCGGTTATAGTAACGAGCTCGGGTCTTATAAGAAATAAGAGGATTCGCCTTTCGTTCTCGCCCGATGAAGCAGAGCTTGCGGCAGTTGTGCATCTTTTAAACCACACGCTCACGGGAAAAACGCTCGACGAGATTTCCCTTTCTCTTATAAAGAGGCTGGTGAGCGAAGCGGGAAGGCTTTCCGAGCTTGTGAGCGCGGTTTCTGATTTTGCAGGCGAGGTGCTTGACGAAAACCAGGGCGGAGACGTTTATCTCGACGGCATTCCGAGAATCCTCAATCACCCCGAATACCGCGATCCCGAAAAGGCGCAGGAGCTTCTTTCTTATCTTACGGATAAAGAAGGCATCATACGCCACACGAAAGAGCATTTCGCGGAAGAGGAAAACCCTGCACAGATTCGCTTCTCGATAGGAACGGAGAATGACGATGACGTCTTAAAAGACGCAGGAATCGTTTACGGCAAGTATGACCTTGGCGGAAAGAAGCAGGGCGTTATAGGAATCGTCGGTCCGAGACGAATGGATTACGCAAAAGTCGCGGCGAACTTGAGCTATTTTATAGAAGGCTTTAACAAGCTTCTTCGCGATTCTTTCTTTAACGACATCTGAGGAGGTATAAAATAGATGGCAGAAAAAGAAAAAAAGGCAAAAACTGCGCCTGAAACTCCGGAGACAGAGGAAAAGGAAGCAGAAGCAGCTCCCGAGAAAACCGAACTTGAAAAAAAGGAAGAGGAGCTCGCGGCGGAGCGCGATAAATACCTTCGCCTCGCTGCAGAGTATGACAACTTCCGTAAGCGCACTACCCGCGAGAAAGAAGCGCTCTTCGGTGACGCTACGGCGGCAACGATTTCGGCATTCCTCGCAGTTTATGACAATATGGAGCGCGCGATAGCAACTCCCTCGACCGATGAAAACTACAAAAAGGGCGTCGAGCTTATCTTCGCTGAGCTTAACTCAACTCTTGAAAAACTCAAAGTTGAAGTGATTGCACCGCAGGGTGAGGCGTTTGACCCGAACTTCCACAGCGCGGTAATGCACGAGGATAACGAAGAATTCGGCGAAAACACGGTTTCAGAAGTTTTCCAGAAGGGCTTCAAGCTCGGTGAGCGCGTTATCCGCCCCGCAATCGTAAAAGTTGCAAATTAGTTCCTCTTTAAAGAGAGCGAACTTTTAATAAGTAAAAACAAACATCATATAAATAAATGGAGGAAAATTATCATGGCAAAGATTATTGGTATCGACCTTGGAACAACAAATTCATGCTTTGCAGTTATGGAAGGCGGCGAGCCGACCGTTCTCGTTAACGCAGAGGGTGCAAGAACAACCCCGTCAGTCGTCGCTTTCTCAAAGGACGGCGAGAGACTTGTAGGTCAGGTTGCAAAGCGTCAGGCTGTTACAAACCCCGACCGCACAATCTCCTCAATCAAGCGCGAGATGGGCTCTGACTATAAGGTAAACATCGACGGCAAGCCCTACTCTCCGCAGGAGATTTCCGCAATGGTTCTCACAAAGCTCAAGACAGATGCAGAGGCTTTTCTCGGTCAGAAGGTTACACAGGCTGTTATCACAGTTCCTGCATACTTCACAGACAGCCAGCGTCAGGCAACAAAGGACGCAGGCAAGATTGCAGGTCTTGAAGTTCTCCGTATCGTAAACGAGCCGACAGCAGCAGCGCTTGCTTACGGCCTCGATAAGGAATCAGACCAGAAGATTATGATTTACGACCTCGGCGGCGGTACATTCGACGTATCCATCCTCGAAATCGGTGATGGTGTTGTAGAAGTTCTCGCAACAGCAGGTAACAACCGTCTCGGCGGTGACGACTTCGACAACCGCGTTGCAAAGTGGATCGTTGAAGAGTTCAAGAAAGAAAACGGCGTTGACATCCAGGCAGACAAGATGGCTATGCAGAGAATCCGCGAAGCTGCTGAAAAGGCAAAGATCGAGCTTTCAGGTGTCTTAAGCACAAATATCTCTCTCCCGTATATCACAGCTGATGCAACAGGCCCGAAGCACCTTGAGCTTACGCTCACAAGAGCTAAGTTCAACGAGCTCACATCCGACCTCGTTGACAGCACAATGGTTCCTGTTCGTCAGGCAATGGGCGATGCAGGCCTCACACCGGCTGACCTTTCAAAGGTTCTCCTCGTAGGTGGCTCAACACGTATCCCGGCTGTTTCCGATGCAGTTAAGAACTACACGGGCAAAGAGCCGTTCAAGGGCATCAACCCTGACGAGTGCGTAGCAATGGGTGCAGCTATCCAGGGCGGCGTTCTTGCAGGTGATGTTAAGGACATTCTCCTTCTCGACGTTACTCCGCTTTCTCTCGGTATCGAGACAATGGGCGGCGTATTCACAAAGCTCATCGAGCGCAACACAACTATCCCGACAAACAAGAGCCAGGTATTCTCCACCGCTGCTGACAACCAGACTTCAGTTGAAGTTCACGTTCTCCAGGGCGAGCGCGAGATGGCTGCATATAACAAGACTCTCGGCCGCTTCCACCTCGACGGTATCGCTCCGGCTCCGCGTGGCATTCCGCAGATTGAAGTTTCTTTTGACATCGACGCTGACGGTATCGTTAACGTAAAGGCAAAGGACCTCGGCACAGGTAAGGAGCAGAAGATTACAATCACTTCTTCTTCAAACCTCTCAAAGGACGACATCGACAAGGCTGTCAAGGAAGCAGAGCAGTTTGCTGAAGAAGACAAGAAGCGCCGTGAAGAAGTTGACGTAAGAAACTCTGCAGACCAGATGGTTTACCAGACAGAAAAGACTCTCGGCGAGCTCGGCGACAAGATTACCGAGGACGAGAAGGCAGGCGTTCAGGCTGAAGTTGATAAGCTTAAAGAGACTCTCAAGGGAACAGATACTGAGGCTATCAAGGCACAGACAGAAGCTCTCACAAAGAAGTTCTACGAGATTTCCGAAAAGCTTTACCAGCAGGCACAGGCAGCTCAGGCTGCAGCGGGTGCTGATGCAGGTGCAGCAGGCGCAGCTGACGATAATGTAGTAGATGCAGACTACACACAGGTAGACTAATCGGGAATGTTAAAACGCTCCGGAACACAAAAGGCATTGAAAAATGCCTTTTGTTATGGGCAAACCTCACCCTCGACGTACTCTATATGTACTACTTCGGGTGCGGTTTCCCCATTCCAAAGCGTCTTTCCTATCCCCGAAAAATAGAAACCCCCAAGGAACAGGGAGATGAACTATGGCGGATAAAAGAGATTACTATGAAGTGTTGGGTGTGGCGAAAACAGCTACTGATGCCGAGCTTAAGTCGGCTTACCGCAAGCTTGCAAAGAAGTACCACCCCGACCTTAATAAAGACAATAAAGAAGCTGAAGAGAAGTTCAAGGAAGTCAACGAAGCATACGAAGTCCTTTCCGACTCCTCAAAGCGTCAGAAGTACGACCAGTTCGGTCACGCGGGCGTTGACCCGAACTTCGGCGCAGGTGGCGGATATGGAGGATATGGCGGCGGTTTCGGATTTGATGATTTTGATATCGGCGATATCTTCGGCTCGTTCTTTGGCGGCGGTTTTGGCGGTGGCGGAGCATCGAGAAGAAACGCTCCCCAGCGCGGCGAGAGCCTTCGCGTAAACCTCGTTCTCTCGTTTGAAGAGGCGGCGTTCGGCTGTACAAAGGAAATCAACATAACAAAGACGGATAAATGCTCGAAGTGTGGCGGAAGCGGTGCAGAAGCAGGAACAACTGCCGAGACCTGCTCCACCTGCCACGGTGCGGGTTCGGTAAAGACAACGCGCCGCACCCCGCTCGGTGTTATTTCAAGCTCAAGCGTATGTCCCACGTGCGGCGGTTCGGGAAAGATTATAAAGACCCCGTGCAAATCCTGCGGCGGTTCGGGAAAAGAGAGGGTTTCAAAGAAGCTCTCCATCAAAGTTCCTGCGGGAATTGATGAAGGACAGACCATTCCGCTTCGCGGCGAGGGAAATGCCGGCTCAAACGGCGGCCCGTCAGGTGACGTTCTCGTTACGATTTCTATCCGCCCGCATCACATCCTCATGCGCGACGGCACGACCATCCACTGCGAAGTTCCGATTACATTCACTCAGGCAGTTCTCGGTGCTGAAATCGAAGTTCCGACGCTTGACGGTAAGGTCAAGTATTCTATCCCCGAGGGAACGCAGACGGGAACGGTATTCCGTCTCCGCGGCAAGGGCGTACCCGTGCTTAATTCCTCGCGGCGCGGTGACCAGCTCGTGCGCGTGAATATCGAAGTTCCGAAGAATTTAAGCAAAAAGCAGAAAGACATTTTGCATGAGTTTGCAAAATCTGTCGGAGACGAATCGTACACCGAACGCAAGAGCTTTTTTGAAAAACTGAAGAAAAAATAGAGCAAATGCCCGAGGATTTCTCGGGCGTTTGGTTTATGAGGTAAAAATATGATACGTTTTGCAAAAGAAAAGGACATCGCAAAGATTTTAGACCTGCTCTCGCAGGTTGACCTTGTGCATCACAATGGCAGACCCGATATCTTTAAAATCGGGCAGAAATACAACGCAGAGGAGATAAAAGAACTTCTTGCAGATAAGAGGCGCCCGATTCTCGTATCCGTCAATGAGGCGGACGAGGTTATGGGGTATTGCTTCTGTATATTCGAGGAAGTCATAAACAACTCCGTCCTATGCGACAGAAAGACGCTCTATATCGACGATCTGTGCGTTGACGAAGCTCTCCGCGGTCGCCACATCGGGCGTGAGCTTTATGAGGCGGCGCTTTCGTTTGCAAAGGAAAGCGGATGCTATAACGTAACGCTCAACGTCTGGGCGTGCAATCCGTCGGCAGAACGCTTCTATGAGAAGCTCGGAATGCGTCCACAGAAGACGTATATGGAAACAATATTGTAAAAAGAGTATAAAAAGAGCAGGTTTCAAAATGAAACCTGCTCTTTGAGTTTTATTTTGCGATTAGTTCTTCTTCTTTGAGAGAACTACGTTTGTGATGATACCGAAGATAAGAGCGCAAGCAATAGCGGTGATTGTAACCTTACCGATAGACATTGCCATGCCACCGATACCCGGGATGAGGATAGCTGCAACAGTGAAGAGGTTTGCATTGTCCTCGAGGTCAACCTTCTGAATCATCTTAAGACCTGATACTGCGATGAAGCCGTAGAGAGTGATGCAAACGCCGCCCATGATGCAACCCGGGATAGAATCGAGGAATGCAACGAACGGGGAAACGAATGCGATGAGAAGAGCGATGATAGCAGTGGTTGTGATTGTTACGACAGATGCGTTCTTTGTGATAGCAACACAGCCAACGCTTTCGCCGTATGTAGTGTTCGGGCAACCGCCGAAGATCGCACCAACGAAAGAACCGACACCGTCGCCGAGGAGAGTTCTGTGGAGACCCGGCTCTGTGAGGAGGTCACGCTCGATGATTGAAGAGAGGTTCTTATGGTCAGCAACGTGCTCTGCGAAAACAACGAATGCAACCGGGATGTAAGCAACTGCAACAGTTGCGACGTAAGAAGCGTCAAGGTTCTTGAATTCCTTGATTGCTTCTACGAATGTGAAGTCCGGAACAGAGAGGAATGTCTTGAGTGAAACGCCACCCTCAACAAGAGCTGCAAACGGAGCAAAGTCGATGACCTTGAGCATATCGTTGCCTGTCTTGATGCCGATGATGGTGAAGATGAGAGCAACTACATAGCCTGCGAGGATACCGATGATGAACGGGATGAGACGAGCCATCTTCTTGCCGTAAACCGAGCAGAGAACAACGACGAAGAAAGTAACAAGGGCACAGATGAGAGATACCCAGATGTTTCCTGTCATGATAAATGCACCGTTGCCGTCAACCGGACCGTATGAGAATACGTCGTTGATTGCAGCGCCTGCAAGAGAAAGACCGATAAGAGCAACGGTCGGGCCGATAACAACCGGCGGCATGAGCTTGTTGATCCAGTTAACGCCGACAAGCTTGATGATGATAGCGATAACAACGTAAACAAGACCTGCAAGGAGCGCACCGATGATGAGTCCGAGGAAGCCGAGAGATGCAGAAGCCGCGCCTGCAAATGCTGCACACATCGAACCGATGAATGCGAACGACGAACCAAGGAAAACCGGGCTCTTGAACTTAGTGAAAAGCTGATAAACGATTGTTCCGACACCTGCGCCGAAGAGAGCAGCTGATGCGCTCATACCGTTGCCGACGATGGCAGGAACTGCGATTGTAGCCGCCATGATAGCGAGAAGCTGCTGAATAGCAAAAACTATCATCTGGCCAAACTTGGGTTTAGATTCGACATCAAAAATCAATTTCATAATGTCTTTACTCCTCCATTTTTTAATTTTGACCATAAAAAAACGCCCTACCGAAATATCGGCAAGGCGTAACTGACACACTTGAAACTCTCTTCCTTGTCGGCATCTCGGTACCGTTTTTAAAGGTCGTTTACTGTATGCTATTATAGTTTACTTTGCGACCTTTGTCAAGGAAATTCGACAAAGTTCTATTTTGTTGTATAGAGAATAGCGCGTGCGTATTTTGAAGCAGTTTCTGCTTTGAAAGCGTACTTCATCGAAAGCTCACGACCGAAGCGGAGAAGCTCTTCCGTGTCTCCTGAGACAAGCTCGAGCTCAATTTCAGAAAACGGAACACTCTCACCGAAAGTCCCCTCGTCAAAGGAAAGCGATGCGGAAAACTCGGGAAGCGTAAGGTATGCTTCATATCTTGTGAATGTCACTTTTCCGCAGACTTCAAGCGGAAGTCCCACGAGCTCACTCGTCGGCGCGCCGACGTCATAAAGAAGCTTTGCGGCATTTGTAATATCGCCCGACTCAACGCTCCACTCGCCGCGTATGGAGAGCTCATTTGAGCGCAGACGCGAGGTTTTTGCATAAAGAATGCTTTTTCCGTTCTCGTATCTGCGGCGGAGGGTTATTCCGCGCGATTTCGCATCGGAAAACGGAGTGTCGAGGTAGTCTGTCTGCATTGTAAACTTTTCCATATCCCCTATATACGGTGCGATTTCGGGGAGCGAAAAGAGGTCTTCTGCCAAAAAGTCGGCCGGCGGCGCGTATTTGAGTTCAGTTTCAGCGGGCATTTATCTTACCTCCCGAAAAATATGTCGGGCAAGCGAGCACGAGCTCAAGAAAAACGAGAAGCGCGCACGTGAGAAGTCCCGAATACGGCTCTGTTACTGAAAGACGAGAGAAGAGCACGCTTGCGGCGGCGGAAATAATACCGATGACTGCGCCGAGAGCCAGAATAAGATTCTTGCGATGGCGGATAAAGTGGCGCGACGAAAGCGCGAGAAGCATTGCGGGGAAAATATCGGTAATGAGGTTTATCGCGAGAATCTCAAAAGGAGTCATGGGATAGCCGAAACCGAAGAGGACGGAGAGCCCTACGCAAAGAAGCTCTGCGAGGTTCGCGGCTGTGAGATATGTTATAACGCGCGAAATGCTGCCGCGTGTTATTTTTCCGAAAAGGATTGCTTGATCCGCACTTACTTCACCGTCGTATATAACGTTGCACGAGCCCTTGACGGCGTCCTCGCTTCGTGAGGATGTGAGAGAGACATCAGCAGTTTCAAGAAGCGCAGAATCGGAAAGTGATGAGCTGAGTACCGCAACGCGGTTACCGAGGCTCTGAAGAGCGAGAACTATACGAACTTTATCCTTCGGCGAGAGGCCTGCGAAGACGAAAGTGGTCGAAAGGTTTGAGCAAATCTCAATATCACTCATGCGCTCAATATCCCTGCCGCAGAGAATGTTTTTTTCGGGGATACGAAGTGTGGTTGCGCCAAGCCTTGCGCGTGCGGCATCGGATGATGTGAGGAGATACGTGCGAACGCCAAGCTCTGAAAGTGCGGCGGTGTCGGGAGTTTCTGCGCGGTCGCACTCCGCACTTGTTGCGGCAATACCGACAAAAACGAGATTCGTGTCACAGGGGACTTCGTCTCCCGAACGCATAGCAAGCGCGGTGGTGGAAAACCCCTGCTCTTCGAAATTACGTATGCATGAGGAAATCTCATCACGGTCGCTTTCGGTAAGGGAGCGGATGCTTCCGAATTCCCATATGCGGTCCGAACGCTTGAGGATTTCAAACGGGTCGCCGCCCGTATAGGAGAGTGTTGTCTTTCCTGCTCTGTGAAGAGTTGTATATACCTCGCCCGAGAGTTCACCGATTTTCGGGAAAGCGGCGCGGACTTCTTCGGGCTCGCAGAGATTTGATGCGTAAGATGAGAGCGACGGGTTATCGAGCTCGCAAAGGAGAAGTCCGTCGATAAACGGAACGGTGTCTTCTTCGTGAGGAGCTTTTATTCTGCCGTTTGTGTAAGTTGCGGCAACGCCGAGTTTGGGGATGTCGGTGATGTATGCCGAAATTTCGCCGAGAGATTCAACCGCATCTATTGTGCGGAGTGAATAGCCGTTTCTCGTAAGGCGCGACGCTCCTTTTGCAAGAGCGGTGAGAGACGCCGTGTATATTCCCTCGGGGATTGCGGCAACGGCGAGGGCGATGCAGATGGCAACGCTGCTTATAAATTTCTCGCCGTAGATAAGGCCGATTATGAATATTGCAACGCAAACGAGGCTTGCGATAAGCGTAAGGCGCGAAGAAAGCTTCCTGATTCTCGAAAGCGCCGGCGCAGGATCGCGCGCAGGAGTGTCGCTCGGGACGGAGAGCCTGCTCATTTCGGTGGACATACCGGTAGCAACGACAACACCGTCTCCCCTGCCCTCAAGGACAACTGTGCCCTCGAAAGCGCAGTTCTCGCGTCGCTCCGGCGGAGTGTTTATCGGAACAGTGACGGTCGCATCTTTCATGCGTTTACCTTCGCCCGTGAGAGCGGTTTCGTCAATCACGAGAGAGTCTGTGCGAATAAGGCGCAAATCCGCAGGCACGATTCTTCCGGGTTTGAGCGAAACAATATCACCGACGACAAGCTCATCAGAGGGGACTTTCATTTTCGCACCGCCACGGAGAACAATCGCGTGGGTGACGGAAGTGCGGACGGAGCCTTCGATGGTTTTGAGTCCGCGTCTCTTGCACTCTGCGGAGAAGATGGTGCAGACAACTATTACCGCGAGAATCAGCCCTGCCGAAACAAGACCTCCGCCGAGAAACGGCGAGAGAGCCGCGGCAACAAGAAGAAGCCAGACGTGCGGTCGCGAAAAACCTTTCGCGGCAAACTTAAAGAACGACGGCTTTTTCGTAGTTTTATTATCTTTTACAAGACGAAAAGCGGCCTCTTCGTAAGAAAGACCGTCTTCGGGATTAACATCAAGAGCAGAAAGCGTCTCTTCTATGCTCAATTTATGATACAATTTCATCAACTCCAGTAAAGGGATATATCAGCTTAAATAAATTATATATCCAAATCAAATCGAGGTCAACATAATAAAGAAAGAAACGAGTAAAAAAGTTGTTAACTTTTATAAAATAACTGTTCCAATAGAGAAAGTAATATGATATAATTATTACATATAAAATTTAACAAGTTTAAGGATTGAGGGGTTTTATTCCCTTCGGCTTAATCAATTCTGGAGGAATGAGATATGAAAAACGCAATCAATGTAAATATTGCAGGAGTGGAGCTTCGCCTTATCAGCGGCGAGAATGAGGAGTACACACGCCGCGTCGCATCTCATGTAGATGCAAAGGTCGGAGAAGTTCTCAAGGCAGGCAGTTTCTCGATTGTTGAGGCGGCACTTCTCTCTGCAATCAACATCTCTGACGAATATTACAAGGCTCTTGAGACTGCTGAAAACCTCCGTACACAGCTTCGCGACTACCTCGAAGAGGGTAGCCGTGCAAAGTCTGAAATAGCAGACTTAAAGCGCGAAATTGCAAGACTCGGCGGCAGATAAAATGTCAAAGCGAGCAGAGATTCTCTCCCCTGCAGGTTCGCCCGAGGCGCTTCGCGCTGCTGTTGCGAACGGTGCGGACGCAGTGTACCTCGGCTATGGCGACTTCAACGCCAGACGCCTGGCAAAGAACTTTACGGCAAGCGACCTTGTTGATGCTTGCCGATTTTGCCATGCCCGCGGCGTTAAGGTTTACGTCACGGTCAACACCCTCGCAAACGACCGTGAGCTTTCTTCTGTTGAGAAGGTATGCCGCGATATAAACCGTTCAGGAGCAGACGCGGTCATAGTTGCAGACCTCGGTATCGCGCGGCTTATCCGCGAGGTGTGCCCCTCTCTTCCCATCCACGCTTCAACCCAGATGACGGTGCATAACCTCGAGGGTGTCAGAAAGATGGCAGAGCTTGGATTTACGAGAGTTGTCCTTGCCCGTGAGCTTTCGCGTGAGGAGATAAAATACATCTGCAAGGAAAGCCCGATAGAGATTGAGGTGTTTGTCCACGGAGCGCTCTGCATGTGCTATTCCGGGCAGTGCGAAATGAGCGCCGTAATCGGTCAGCGAAGCGGAAACCGCGGTCTCTGTGCCCAGCCGTGCCGTATGCAGTATAAGCTCGGCGAGAGAGGAACGGTCGCATATCCGCTCTCTCTTCGCGACCTCTGCCTTGCAGACTATATATGTGAGATGTCCGATATGGGCGTTGCCTCGCTCAAGATTGAGGGCAGAATGAAGAGAGCCGAGTATGTCGCCGTCGTTACGGGTATATACTCAAAGGTTCTGAAAGAAGGAAGAGCACCGACCGAGGCAGAAAAGCGCAAGCTTCACGAGATTTTCTCGCGTGACGGCTTTACGGACGGTTATTATAAAAACAAAAAAGGCCGCGAGATGTTTGGAATACGTACCGAAACGGAAGCCCCGCGCGCTCTCCTTGAGGAAGCGGCAGCAACGTATGCCGAAGTCCCCGTCCCCGCGGAAGAGGTTGATTTTTTCTGCATCATAGAAGAGGGTCGCGAGGCTCTTCTTGCCGCTATTGACGGAAAAGGAAACCGTGCAATGGCAAAGGGACAGATACCCGAGCGCGCAAGAAATGTTGCGCTTACCGAAGAGGCAGTGCGAACCCAGCTTCAAAAAACGGGAGGAACGAGATTTACCCCCCGCGAAATAAACATAAAGCTCTCAGAGGGGCTTGCCCTTCCTCTCTCGGCGCTCAATGCGATGCGCCGCGAGTGCATTGAAGAGCTTGAGCGAAATTACACAATCGAAGAAAAGAAGCGTCCCGAGGGTGATTTCAAGGTAGGATTTAAGCTTATAAACAGCAAAGAAGCTCCGAAATATACGGTTTCGGTGCTTTCGGTATCACAGATAAGCGATGAGCTTCTTGCAAGAAACCCCGAATACATATACGTCCCGATTACGGAATTTGAAAAGAACAGGGAAAGACTTTCCGAGGTTGCATCAAAGGCAACGCTCGTTGCCGCTTTTCCGAGAATCATAAAGGATACGGAAGAAAAAGAAGCCCTTCGCCTTGCGGCTATTGCTCGCGAGTGCGGCGTAACGCACGCCTCTGTTGGAAATTGCGGACACATCGCGCTTGCGGAAAGCCTTGGCTTTACCGTGCGCGGCGATTTCGGAATAAACATCACAAATTCCCACGCTCTCCGCGAGCTTCGCCGCATGGGAGCCGCTTCTGCTCTTCTTTCTCCCGAGCTTACCTTCCCCCAGATACGTGATGTTTCAAAGATAATGGAAACGGAAATCATAGTGTACGGACGTCTTCCGCTTATGATATGCGAAAACTGCGTCATATCTTCGCAGACAGGCTCTTGCGTTTGCGGAAACCGCCAGTTTTTAACGGACCGCACGGGAACATCCTTCCCTCTTGCAAAGGAGTTCGGCTGCAGAACGGTAATCTTAAACTCGCAGAAGCTTTTCCTCGCGGATAAGAAGCGGGATTATGAAAAGCTCGGAGTTTCCTTTGCGCGCATTTCCTTTACGACGGAAAACGAGAGAGAGTGCGTGACGGTGCTTGATGCATATCTTGGCAGGAATGATTTTATCCCGTCAGTTTATACAAGAGGATTGTACTACAGAGGTGTAGAATAAATGGTAAAGATTAAGCTTTTAAACGAAAAGGCACATCTTCCCACCCGCGCATCAAGCGGTGCGGCGGGATATGATCTTCGCGCCTGTATCGATGAGCCTATAACACTTCCGAAAGGAAAGATTTTTGCGGTGCCGACCGGTATTGCAATAGAACTTCCGTCGGAAAACCTTGTCGCTGTGATATGCGCGAGAAGTGGGCTTGCAATTAAGCACGGCATAACTCTCGCAAACAGCGTCGGCATAATCGACAGCGACTACCGCGGCGAGATTAAAGTCGGGCTCATAAATCTCGGGCAGGAGGATTTTGTTATAAATCCCGACGAGAGGATTGCGCAGATGCTCATCATGCCCGTGGAAACGCCCGAACTCATTGTGGCAGATGAGCTTTCTGATACAATGCGCGGAAGCGGCGGATTTGGTTCAACAGGGAGAAAATAATGCTTATACTTGCTTCAAAATCACCGAGACGGCGCGAACTTCTCGCGCTTTTTACCGAAAACTACGAAGTCTTCACCGCAGAGTGTGAAGAGGGGCCGTTTTGCGGCGGCGAAGTCTCGGATTACGTAATGTCTCTCGCCGCATTAAAGGCCGCGGCAGTTGCAAAGACGCATCCGGATGATACAGTGCTCGGTGCCGATACGGTAGTTGCCTTTAATGGTGAGGTGCTGGGAAAACCCAGGGATGAAGCCCACGCAAAAGAGATGCTCACCTCGATGTCGGATGGCACGCAGGAGGTATATACGGGCGTCTGCATCATCTCGCGGGGAGAGAAGATTTGCTTTTTTGAGAAGACGTATGTTTCCTTCCGCTCTCTTTCCGAAAAGGAAATTGACGATTATATCGCCACGGGTGAGAGCCTTGACAAGGCAGGAGCTTTCGGCATCCAGGGCGGAGCGGGAGAGTTTGTAAACCGCGTCGAGGGCGACTATTTCAACGTAATAGGACTTCCGATGAAAAAGACGGCGGAAGTTTTAGATGAGGTTTTAAAATCACATTCGGAGTGGTGAAAAAATGAATGGTTTTTATTCAAAAAAGACGGTAATAACTATCCTTGTTGCCGTTCTCATAGCTCTTGTGCTTGCCATTCTGTCGGCAGTGTCGGGCGGTAAGATTTCCCCCGTGGGCTCGCTTGTCAACATCATTGCAAAGCCTTTGCAGAGTGCAGGAAATGCAATCGGCGGATTTTTTGAGGACCGTGCAGACCGCGCTCTCCGTTATGATGAGATGGAAAAGGAAAACGAGGAGCTTCGTCGCCAGGTTGCAGACCTTAAAACGGCAGTCCGCGAGCGCGAGGCAATGGAAAAAGAGAATATCGAGCTTCGCTCGGCGCTCGGTCTCCGAGAAAGAGACGCTTCGATGGTTTTTGAGTCTGCCGAGATTGTCGCGAAGAATGCAGATAACTGGAGCCGTTCATTTACGATAAACAAAGGCTCAAGCGCAGGGATAGAGGTAAATAACTGCGTTGTCACGGCCGAGGGAATGATAGGCTATGTAAGCGAAGTCGGAAACACGTGGGCAACCGTCACGGCTGTCACGGATACGACGATGGAAGCCGCGGCGATAGCATCGCGCACGCGAGACGTCGCAAGTGCCGAGGGTGACTTTGAGCTTATGAGCGAGGGAAAGTTCCGCTTATCCTACCTCTCAAAGGATACGCAGGTGCTCGAGGGCGACATTATCGAGACATCGGGTGTCGGCGGTCTCTTCCCGAAAGGAATAGTTCTCGGATATGTCGAAGAGGTAAGAAACGAAACCCACGGCATTTCGAAATACGCTGTCGTTTCCCCCGTGTGTGACCTTGACCGCGTAAATCACGTTATGATTATAAAGTCCTTCACCGCGACGGAATGAGGTGACGGGTATGGATAACAACTTCAAGAGAAAACTGTACAAATACGCATGTCTGTTTGTGATTATGTTTCTCTCAATCATTATCGAAACAACGTTTTTTTCAGAGTTTCGCCTGCTTGGTTCGTCCCCTGCGTTCCTGCCGTTCATAGTTGCGGCAGCGGCGCTTCTTGAAGGGCCTGAAGAGGGTGTCGTGGCAGGACTTCTGGCAGGTTTCCTTTGCGATGCGCTGTACTCGGGCTATGAAGGCTTTTACACAGTCACGCTCCCCATTCTTGCCGTGCTTATCTGCCTTATGAATACGATTATGTACTGGAAAAATTTCGGTATGGCGGTGCTTGACTGGGCGGTTATGATTTGCCTTCTTCACCTCGTGCGCTACTGCATCTATATGCTCGCGGCAGGAAGAGGAAGTGCCGCTTCTCTTCTGTATATCATCCCAGGTGAGCTTCTCACGACATTGCCGTTTACCCCGATTTTATACATTGCAGTCAAGAAAACAACAAAATTCTTTCAGATTATGGAAGAAGACTAAAATAAGGAGGTGTCCGCTATGAAAAACAGCAAACGCGTATGGTCGCTCTGTGCGATTGCGATAGCTTTTGCAGTAATTTTCATCGGGCGCCTTTATTTTTTGCAGGCCGTAAAGGGCGAAGAGTATCTCGAGCGTTCCGCAAAGCGCACCTCAAGAACTCTTACGGTTACAGCTCCGCGAGGCGAAATTCTCGACCGCTTCGGCCGTCCTCTCGTCACAAACCGCATGAGCTTCTCTCTCGTGTTTGATGCGACAACGTGGGACAAGTCCCGCCGTGAAGAGGTGCTCGGGCATCTCATCTCCCTCTGCGAGGGCGCAGGTCAGGAGTATATTGATACATTCCCCGTCACGAAGACCGAGCCGATTTCATATACATACACGGTCGGCGAGAACTCGGCAGACGAAAGAGCTGTTAAGGATTATCTCAAAACGAGAAAATGGAATGAGAATACGACAGCTGACGAATTTCTCACACTCCTTGCAGAGAGATACGAAATAAAAACATCCGATCGCGTTCTTCTCCGCAAGCTCTGCGGAGTAATATTCGAAATGGAAACAAGAGGATTTTCAAAGTCCTCGCCGTACGTTTTCGCCCGCGATGTAGAGCGAAATCTCATCACGAAGATAAAAGAGCAGTCGCGCTCGCTTCCCGGAGTTATGGTCGAGGTCGAGCCGATACGAGAGTATAAGACGCTTTCTGCCGCGCACATCCTCGGTCGCGTCGGAATCATCTACCGCGAGGAGTATGCCGAGCTTAAAAAACTTGGATACAAGCAGACAGACCTTGTAGGAAAAGACGGTATCGAAAAGGCATACGAGAGCTATCTCCGAGGAATCGACGGCTCAAAAACAACAGAAACTACCGTAACGGGAAAGACGACAACCGTCCTCTATGAAGAGCCCCCCGTGCTCGGCAAGAACTGCGTCCTGACGATTGACTTAAAGATGCAGGAAGCGGCAGAAGCGGCGCTTGCGGAGACTGTTCCGAGGCTCAGGCGTGAAGGCGCGACCAACTCGCGCTGGGGCGGCGCAGATGCCAAGGGCGCGGCGGTTGTTGCGATAGACGTAAAAACGGGCGGACTTCTCGTTTCCGCATCGTATCCGACATACGACATTTCACAGTACAGCAAAAATTACAATGCAATGAAAAATGATAAATACCTTCCGATGTTCAACCGCGCGATTCAGGGCGCGTATCCCCCGGGTTCAACGTTCAAGATGGTTACCGCAGTGGCAGGACTTGAGGAAGATATCATAGAGCCAAAGGAAAAGATGCTCACGACGGGTAAATATATGTACTATGCACCAAGCACCACACCTATGTGCGACATCTTCAGACAGTACGGAAAAACCCACGGCGAGATAGACGTTGCCGAGGCGATAAAGGTTTCGTGCAACTACTTCTTCTATGACGTCGGACGCCGCGTGGGAATTGAAAACCTCTCCGACTGGGCACACCGCTTCGGTCTCGGAGAGAAGACCGGGGTTGAAATCTCGGGCGAGGTCTCGGGTCAGGTTGCATCAGCAGAAGCACGAGAGGCAAACGGAAAGGTATGGTATCCCGGCGAGACACTTTCCGCCGCAATCGGTCAGTCCGATACTATGGTAACCCCAATCCAGCTTGCAAACTACATTGCCCAGCTTGCAAACCACGGTGTGCGCTATAAGCCGCATCTCTTAAAGAGCGTAAGAGACCCCGAAACGAACGAGGAAATAATGGTGACATCCCCTGAACTTGCAGGAGAAGTTGAGATGTCCGACGAGACATACCGCGCGATTGTAGAAGGTATGCGTCGCGGTGCGCAGGAGTCGGGCGGAACGTCATATTCCGTATTCGGAACATACCCCGTAGCCGTTGCAGGTAAGACGGGCTCGGCGCAGGCTCCGGGAGGCTCTCATGCGGTTTATGTTGCATTCGCGCCTGCAGATGACCCCGAGGTTGCAGTAGCTGTCGTTGTCGAAAACGGCGGTCAGGGAAGCCGAATTCCGGGCGTTGCAAAAGCTGTGTTTGATGCGTACTTCTCGGCAAGCTTTGAGGGCGATACACGAATCAAGCAAGGCTCGCTTCTGGCATAAAAGGAGGAAGAAAATATGACAAGTTTGTTCTTTAATCCCGTCAAGGTATATTCGGGAAAGAAAATAGCGGCGGAGTTTGACTATTCGCAGTTTGGCAAGCGCGCACTTATCGTCTGCGGTGAGCGTTCTGCGCGTCTGTGCGGCGCATTTGACGATGTCAAGGGCGCACTCATCAGCCAGGGAATCAAAATGGCTGTTTTTGACAAGGTAGAGCAGAATCCGACGGTTGAGACCTGCTATGCGGCAGGAAAGCTTGCCCGCGAGGAAAAGTCCGATTTTGTTATCGCAATCGGCGGCGGAAGTCCGCTCGATGCGGCAAAGGCGGCGGCATATTTTGCCGCAAATCCGCATCTTACCCCCGAAACGCTTTACGATGGTGAGTGCAAGAGTGAGCCCCTTCCCGTTATCGCAATCCCGACGACGGCGGGAACGGGTAGCGAGGTCACGCAGTATTCCGTCCTCACTTATCACAGAATCCAGAACAAGAAGACCCTCAAGGGCGAAAAACTCTTCCCGAAAGTCGCGCTTCTTGATGCATCATATACGGTAACTCTCCCGCAGAGCACAACAAACGCAACTGCTGTCGATGCCCTTTCTCATGCGATTGAGGGCTATTTTGCAAAGGCGGCAACGGTTGTCTCCGATGCTCTTGCGGAAAAGGCGATGGTTTATGTCGGACGCGGTCTTCGCGCCCTTGCGGAAGGAAGGCTTGATGAAAACCTGCGCGAAAGGCTTCTTTACGGCTCAATGCTTGCAGGTATGGTAATTTCCATAACAGGCACAAGCTTTGTCCACTCGTTTGGTTATCCGCTTACGTATTTTGAACATATGTCTCACGGCGAGGCGAATGCGTACTTCCTCCCTGATTTTGTGGAATACGCCGCCCGCGTGAACGAGGATAAGGTTATGCGCGCATACCGCCTCTGCGGAGTGAAGAATGCCGAAGAGTTCCGCGCGCTTATCGAGCGAGCAGTCCCCTGCGACAGAAGATTCGAGCGCGAGCGCGCAATGAAGTATATGCGCGTAGGATATGAGGGCGGAAGCACAATGCGCGGAATATATGAACCGACAAAAGATGATGCTTACGCAATGATAAAAAAGTATATAAAATAGCGGATGTTAAAACGCTCCGCACCGCAAAAGGAAAGTCCTTTTGCTCCGCACAAAAGACACCCTTGACGTACACACGGTACTACTTCGGGCGTCTTTTGCACGTTGCAAAACGTTTTACCTATCCGCTTCGCGGATGTTAAAAAACTCCGGAACACAAAAAAGAGCCAAACATTGGCTCTTTTTTGTTATTTTGAACAACTGACACATTGCAGAAACTTGCGGCGATGCGTAGCGGAGGGCTACGAGGTTATCTTTTCGCAAAAAGTTACCTCGGCTACAAGCCGACGGTAAAAAAACATTCGGTTTTGTTGTGCAAAAGAGGCTCCCTCTTACGAAGAAGCCCCTTTGTTTTCGTTTAATTCTAATCTGCTTTTACCGAGTTTTTGTATTCCGATGGGCTCATTCCCGTCCTCTGCTTGAAAACGCGGGAGAAATAGAATGGGTTTGTAAAACACAGCATCTCGGAAATCTGCGTGAAGTTATAGATGCGCTCACGGATGAGGGTCTTTGCCTCTTTTACCTTCGCGTTGATTATATAGTCATGTATTGTGCAACCGCAGGCGTTTAAGAAAATTCGCGAGAGGTATGCTTTTGAGTAGTTCATTTCCTTGCAGAACTGCTCAACGCTTATCTTGCGGTAGATATACATGTCAAGCTTCTTCCTCATCTGACCGACGAGGTTTTCCTCTGTGGACTCTTCACCGAGAGTGAAGTTTGTTTTTATGTACTGCTCGCGGATGAGAGTGATGAGGAGTTGTTCAAGGTATGTGCGTATCATCTGCTGACCGCCGATTGTTTCGTGCTCTGCAACCTTGAGCTCACGGCCGCCCGTGTTGTTGACGGGCAGTTCAAAAACGTTCTTCGCTTCAATCAGGATATTTGAAACGTAGCCGCGTGTGACGGGAGAGAGCTTAAAACGGTTTTTGCGGAAAAACTGCATATGCGAGGAGTTGCAGACAAAGCCGAGAACAAAGTAGTTCGGCGCAGTGGCGCCGTCGGCCTTGTGCGAATGGAATTCGTTCGGCTTGTGGAAAATACACTCACCTCGCGTGAGCTTAATCTCGCCCGATTCCGTTTCGACAAGAAGATTTCCTTTATCGACATAGACAAGCTCCCAGAAATTGTGCCGCTCACCGCGGTACTGGAAGGTGTTTTCGAACTCAAAGTAGTTGAGCGTAACGATTTTATGTATGTTTATGATGTTTGACAGCTGGTGTGACACATATTCCGAATGATTATGAGCAAGTTCCATTACCATCACCTCGGTTTTAGTATAACACAGAAGATAAGGCGTTGCAATAATTTATAGAAAATTTTGTTTACGATTAGATATGTTTACAACACAAAAATGTATTCCGAAACGCATATATAGATAATATAATATAAGTAGGCTATTTTACATTTTTGTAATATTTCAATTGAGAAAGGAGTGAGTTTGTTTGAGAATTGCTATCGGTTCTCTCCAGTGTGAGGGTAACAGCATCTCCCCGATACATACGAGATTTGAAGATTTCGACTATGCTGTCGGCGAGGCGATGCTTGAGAAAATCGCGATAGGTGACCGTCTCCGCGAAAAGGGAGTTGAGGTCGTGCCGACGATTTATGCCCACGCTCTCCCGGGCGGTGCGGTTGTGAAGAAAGACTTCCTCCGTCTCGCAGGCGAGATTGTTGACGGTATCCCGTCAGAGGGTATTGACGGCGTCTGGCTCTTCATCCACGGCACGATGTATGTCGAGGAGATCGGCTCGGGCGATGCATACCTCATCCGCGAAGTAAGAAAGAAAGTCGGCCCTAACATTCCGATTTCCCTTGCGATGGACTTTCACGCAAACAACACAGACGAAATAGTTTCTCTTTCAAACTGTATGGCAGCGTTCAGAACTGCTCCGCATTGTGACCATGCAAGAACACAGCTTCATGCCCTTGAGCTTCTTTTCGAATGCATAGAAAAGAAGATTCTCCCGTCTCCGCAGATGGCAAGAGTTGACGTTTGCGCTCCGGGTGATGCTGTCCAGACGGCGCTTGAGCCGCTTCGTAGCATAATGGAGCTTGCAGAGGAGTACGAGAAGAATACTCCGGGTGTTATGTGTGTTCAGGTCTTCGGCGGCGACCAGTGGATAGACGAGCCTTATATGGGTCCGAGCATTGTTGTTACTCACGAGAGTGATACAGCTCTTGCGAAGAAGATTGCAGAGGACATCGCAAAGAAGTTCTACGACATCCGCCACGAGTTCAAGTTCCTCATCGAAGCAGTTGAGCCACTTGAGGCAATCAAGCGTGCGATGGAGGATAAGGAGCGTCAGGTCTTTATCTCCGACTCGGGCGATAACACAACGGCAGGCGCATCGGGCGACAATGCGTTTATGATTAACCGCATCCTCGACATGGGCGCAGAAAACGTCCTTATCGCAGGTATCGCTGACGAGAAGGCTTGCGCAAAGTGCTACGAGGCAGAGATTGGCGACGTGCTCTCACTTGATGTCGGCGGTACGCTTGACAAAAACAGCGAGACTGCCCACATCACAGGTAAGCTCATACATAAAGGAGACATTCTCTCCTACACGGGCGGTAACGAAGGCCCGTCCGCGACGCTTGACTGCGGAAATATGACAGTCGTCATAACGAAAAACCGCGCATCAATGTGCCGTCGCGACATCTTCGCATCTGTCGATATCGACATTTCAAAGTTTAAGATAATCGTAGTAAAGCTCGGCTATCTTTTCCCCGAACTTGCCGAAATCGCAGAACGTTCCATTCTTGCATTCACACCGGGAAGCTCGTGCGAGCGTCTTGAAGACATGGGTCTTAAGAATATCCGCCGTCCGATGTTCCCGTTGGATGATAACTTCATGTAAAAAATAAATTGTAAAGGAGAAAAAGAAAATGGCATACTACAATCCTGCAGAGACCGAAAAAAGAATTAAAGCGGTCAGAGAAATCCTTAAGGCTAAGGGCCTTGACGCAGCTCTCATTTATTTCGATGAGCTTAACGTAGCTAACGGTTGGTACCTCACCGGTTGGTGCGGACAGTTTGAGAAGGGTTCAGTTCTCGTTCCGCTCGAAGGCGAGCCGATCCTCCTCGGTGGTCCGGAGTCAGAGCCGTTTGCAAAGATGAGCTCTGCTATCACTAAGGTTCGTTGCTTCCCGGTATTCATGGTTCCGGAAGAAGAGTATCCGAACGCTACAATCATCGACTTCAAGCAGCTCTACGAAGAACTCAAGGCTGAAGGCACAGACCTTAAGCGTATCGGCTTCGTAGGTACAGCTACAATCCCGCACCAGGTTTACTGCGATTTCCAGGAAGGCTTTGGCGGCATCGAGCTCGTTGACATCACAGATGAGTACGAAGACCTCCGCGCATGGAAGTCAGCTTGGGAAGGCGAGCAGATCATCAAGGCTACAAACCTCTGCGACATCGCATACGACAAGATGGTAGAGGCAATCAAGCCGGGCGCACGCGAATTTGAAGTTGCTGCAGCTGGTGAAGCTATCTGCCGCATCAACGGCGCAACAAGCTTTGCTTACTCCTGCATCGTCGGTTCAGGCGAGCGCGCAAAGGCAGTTGTTCCGACAGCAACAGACAAGGTTATGGAAGACGGCGAGCTCGTTATGATCGGTATCGCTCCGAGATACAACGGCTACGCCGGAACATTCGGCGATACTCTTCCGGTTAACGGCGTTTACACACAGACACAGAAGGATCTCCTCAACCACATGCGTGAGACATTGCGCCTCACACGCGAGATGCTCAAGCCCGGCATGACAGGTAAGGAAATCGACGTTCCGGGACGTAAGTACTACGAGAAGCACGGCCTTGCAGACTACATCGTTTGCCCGTTTGCTCACTCAATCGGTCTTATGGAAGCTGAAGCTCCGTTCTTCGGCCCGAACGGCGACTTCGTTCTCGTTCCGGGTATGACAGTTATGGTTGACGTAAGCTTCTTCGGTCACCCGCAGCTCCACGGCGGACGTATCGAGACAGGCTACATCATCACAGAAGACGGCTGCCGTCCGATGTCCCCGAAGATGGATGCTTACCTCTCCAAGGATCTTTAATAGGTAAGAATTACATAACATAGGAGGAAACTACAATGAGCACACTCGGATATAAGAACTATATGTTTATTGATGGCGACATCCCGGGCGAAGGCAACGATCCTTCTCTTCCGGGTCATGAAGCTCTCATGATCACAAACAAGAACAAGAAGGATGCTCACATTCTCGTAAACATCTACTTCTCAGACAAGGAACCGGTAAAGGGTCTCCACCTCGTTGTTCCGGCTGAGAGAGTTATGTGCTGGAGAGTTGACCTTCCGTTCTGCGAAGAGCAGTTCCAGATTCCGTTCGGTCAGTACTCACTCGAGCTTGAGTCAGATATCGCTATCTGCGCAAGCTTCGGACGTCTTGACCGCCGCAACGACCTCGGTTACTACTCAACAGGCTACTGCGCAAAGTAAGATAAGCTAAACTTTGCATCATTCGGGGGGAGAGTTTGCCTCTCTCCCCCCGAAGAATCAACGCTGGTGATGAGACCGGATTTATTTGATCAAAGTGCAGATGAATGTGTTGTCAACACCACCGTCGTTTTGATTGAAAAGGGGAGAAGAAAATGACAAATAGAGTCGAGGTGCATGCCGCGATCATGAAGCCTCCCTGCTCCGTAACGGAAATTACGGGTGAGGGAGCAATGATGCATTGGCATAACTTCCCGCAGATATGGTATGTTCTTCGTGGCGAATTTCTTCACACTGTAGGAAAAGATACCTGCAGAGTGAAGGAAGGCTCGTGCATATTCATTCCTGCGTTTTGCCCTCACGCCACGCCGAAAGGATCAGATTCCGAAGTCATTTCAATTTCGTTTACGGAAGCAATGTTTGCAAGTGTTGAAGATGACGTTCTCCTCCTGGGGGACAAGCCGTATGCGTTCGGTCATCGCATTGAGTTTTTCTCACACTTCGAAGGAGAGGAAAAACATGAGTTCGGTGAGCTTATATCGGCAATAAAAGCAGAATGTGCAAGACCCAGGGGCGGAAACGTCTCAAGACTTACATCCTTGCTTGTGCGCGTTTTCAAAAAAATAAGTTCGGCAGATGAAGCGAAGAAGCTGACACAAACGAAAAGAAGACGAATAAATGAAATCACGCAAGTCGTTTCTTATGCAGCAGAGGATATTTCGGAGAAGATGACGATTGACGGAATCTGCAATGTTCTTAACATATCGCAGGCGGCGTTCATGCGAAACTTCAAGAAAGTTACGGGTACGACCTTCGCGCAGATGCTCCTCAATATGAGAGTGAGATACGCCTGCCTCCAGCTTGCGAGGACGGATAAGAAAATGATTTCAATAGCGGGCGAAGCAGGCTTTTATGACGAGGCGCACTTTACGCATGCCTTCTCGGAGAGCATGGGAATTACGCCCACACAGTATCGCCTGGAAAACAAAACGATTTTCGACGATATCTGCATCGTTTGTGAGGATGGCCCAAGGGAAATCGAGCTGACTTTAAAAAGAAAACCGAGAAACAAAAAAACAACAATGAAAAACAGATAAGTTTACGGCGGAGTTTCGATGCAAGAAGCTCCGCCGTAAACTTTCCTTTGCACCCATCGGAGACGAAGGTAAACTCCAAATAAATACAAGGGAAAAACAGCCATTGTCCTTTTTAAATGAGAGTTTTATACAAGACGGGAAGAGAGTAACGTGTTATAATGTCACTATAAATGCCTAAAAAGGTGTTTTTAGAGACATTATGATATAAAAAACAAATATAGAGAAGAAAACAGGAGGAGAAAAATGAAAAAACATTTAGCTTTCATTCTCGCGCTCGTGATGGTGGTGTCACTCATCCCTGCAACGGTTTTTGCCGCAGATGGGGATATGACATCGACACCGGAACCGCGGGAGCACGAGTATGTTATCGGCCTTGACTCGTTTAACTACTCGACAGTAACGGCAACGAATTCGGCGAACACAAGTGCTCCGACTATCCGTATCTCCGGCTCTGACAGACTTTTGTATTATAAGCCGGCGATGAATTGGAACTACACTGTCCCTGCAGAGTACACGACGGACAGCACGGAAGTAAATCCGTTTATGAATCTCTCCGTGACTGATAAGTGGGCGTTTGTCGGATCGCGCGATCTCAACAGCTCGCTCCGTCTGCATAAGGGATACATCTGGCAGGATCAGCCAAAGACTTACTTTGGAGAAACTGCCGGTGCTCCGTATGTAGTGTTGCGTGTCGCAGTTGAAGCTGCGGGTGAATATGTTCTTTCACTCAAGGGTCAGAGCGGTGCTTCCGCACATCCTGCGGTTCACTTCTTCAAGGAAGGACTCTCGGGGGTTACAAGCACAAACCAGACGACTTTCCCCGCAAACTCAAAGACAGGCTACTTTAACTGCAATTCTTCTTCATATGAGAATATAGGAACTGTCAATGTAACGGAGGCAGGAAACTATATCGTTGCATTTGTTTCAGATTCCGGCTCTCTGGAGTTTGATTCAACTACAGCAATGCAGGTATTCCACCTTTCGGGAATCAAACTCGTTCCAAAGCCCGAGGACAAACTCACGGGCATCACGCTTACAAGCGACAAGGCAAAGCTTTCCGAAAACGAAAGTGCCAAGCTCTCGAGCAAGGCAGTCTATTCAGTTACGGGTGAAAAGGATCTCCGTGCAGATGAGGTTGAATTTACCGTTTCTCCGAACGGCGTAGTTTCTGTCACGGCAGACGGTGTCGTTTCGGCGCTTGCGACGGGTGCGGCAACTATCACCGCAACGCTTAAGGCTGACAGAACAAAGACTGCGACAACAAACATAACAGTTGAGATTGATACTCTTACGGAAATCGAGCTTGCGGCTGACAGAATCAGCATCTACCCCGATGGCGAGGCAAACCTCACCGTTAACGGAATCTGGACGGTTTCTCCGAGTGCAGAAATTCCGAATGACAAGTTCGATTTTGAAAGCTCTGATAGCGATATTGCAACCGTTTCGGCAGATGGCGTTGTTACGGGCGTCGATGTCGGTACGGTTACCATCACTGCAACACATAAAGAAAACGCATCCCTTACGGACACCTTGCAGATTACCGTCAAGGCGATGCCAAACCAGAGAAAGCACGAATACAAAACACAGCTTGAAGCATTCAACTATGCTACATTGAATACTCAGTCCTCCGCAAACACGGGCGCACCGACACTTCGTATTGCGGGAAGCGATCTCGTTCTCTACTACCAGACCGCTATGAACTGGAGCTACTCTGTTCCTGCAGAATTTACTCAGGACAACACGGAAGTAAATCCGTTTATGAACCTTTCTGCAACCGATAAGTGGGCACTTGTCGGAACGGAAAAGCTTGCAAGCGCCGCACGACTTCATAAAGGCCACTTCTTTATGGAAGCGGAGAAGACATACTTCGGTGACGGTGCAGACGTTGCCGCTGCATACTTCCGCGTAAACGTTGAAGCCCCGGGTGACTATATTCTCCGCGTAAAGGGAACAAGCAATGGAACTATGGTTCCTGCAGTTCACTTCTTCAAAGAAGGAACCGCAGGCGTTGACAGCATGAATCAGACAACATACCCCGCTACCTCGCTTGTCGGATACTTCAATAGCGCAAGTGCAGACTATAAGGGCATCGGCGAGGTTACCGTTGAGGAAGAGGGCAACTACATCGTTGCGCTCATCTGCGACAGCACATCAAAAGACCTCGCTCCGCAGAGCGCGCAGAGCATGGAGCTTCGCGGCATCGAGCTTGTTCCGTCAAAGGACAACGTTGTCGAGAGCTTTACGGTAGAGACCTCAAAGTCCTCTCTTATGGTCGGAAAGGAAGCAAATCTCACCCCGAAGCTCATCTGGACAGTTATGGGCGAAGAAGCTCTCGAAGTTTCAGACGTTACATACGAAAGCTCTGACAACAATATCGCGACAGTTTCTGACGATGGCGTTGTAACAGGTATCAGCACAGGTACGGTTACAATCACCGCAACTCTCAAGGCTGACCCGACAAAGGTAAACACTGTCGAAATCAAAGTTTTTGTCCCGGGCGAGGCAAGAATTCATACATACCTCACATCGAAAGCAGGTTTTGAGGCAGACAACCTGACCTCGTCAGATTCAAACTACACAACCACCCCGGTCGTAAGACCTGCAACAAGCGGTCTCTACTTCCAGGGAATGTTTGACTGGAACTACGAAGTTCCGGCAGAGTTTGCAAAAGACGGTGTCGCATTTATGGCGATGGACACAACCGAAGAAGACGGCGACGAAAAGAAGACCGATAAGTGGGCACTCGTTGCCGAAAAGCGCGGCCGCGACCTCGGTGCACTTTATGTCTCAGGTTCAATCCTCCACCAGTTCAGACCGAGCGATTACGGCGTGGATGACAACTACGTTGTTCTCCGCCTTAACGTCGAAGCTCCGGGCGAATACCTCGTCCGAGGAAAGAGCGAAAACCGCACAAATGGCGCAGTTCCGCAAGTTTACTTCTTCAAGGAAGATACGGCAGGCGTCACGGCGTCAGTTCCCGCAACCTATCCTGCCGCTTCAAAGCTCGGATATTATAACGTAGCAAAGGCAGCAAATTACGACTACATCGGCAAGGTCACCATTGATGAGCCTGGAAATTACATCATCGCTTTTGTTACGGATGAAAACTCAAAGACACTCAATACAGCAACCCTCAATCAGGGAAGTGTTCCGTATCAGTGGTTCTCACTCTCAAGAGTAGAGCTCATTCCGTCTGACCTTGACTTCTTAAAGCATCTTGCAATTTCGGCAGAGACCGATATTATCTACTACGGCGAGAGCCTCCAGCTTGATATCACAGAAGTTTGGGAATATGCACAGAACAAGGAAATCGCATTCTCTGACCTCATCTTAGAAAGCTCTGATGAAGCTGTTGCAACCGTTTCCGAGAACGGTATTGTTACACCTGTTTCACAGGGCAAAGTAACGATTACTGCTACAAAGAAGAGCGCGCCTGAATTTAAGGGCGAGTACAAGGTCGAAGTTTAGGACCCGAACGCAGACAACATCGGAGTCCGCTTCCAGTACAACATCGGCACATTCTCATTGAAAGACCAGACGAAGTATAATCCGCATAACAGCCGTCTTGACGAAGGCGGCATCCTCCGTGATACCTCGTATGCAGACAGCTACGAGGAGATGAACGAGGAAGAAACAGACCTCTGGTGCGTAAACAACGTTGCAAACGTCACATGGCCCGTTCTCGCAGGTAACTCAATGTGGCTCTGCCCGAAGCCTGCAGACTATGCAAAGGGCTCAATCTTCGTAATACAGGTACGTGTTCCTGTAAAGGGATTATACAATGTAGATATCGAAATCCGTCCTGAAGCGACGGGCTCTCTTGCGGACGTATATGTCTTCCCGAAGGGAGACTTTAACATTGTCAACGCGTCCGACCTCAAGAGCATGACTCCGATTGGAACAATCGACGGCGCAAGGTTTGATAAGACGGTACAGAGAGCAGGTTCTTTCGAGGTTGAGCGCGGCGGA
>JAZQSI010000195.1:0-5402 GCA_045629985.1 Eubacteriales bacterium | reverse complement strand
AAGGGTATCCTCGGATACACAGAAGAAGCAGTTGTTTCTTCTGACTTCCTCGGCGATACACGCACATCTATCTTCGATAAGGGTGCAGGTATTGCTCTTACCGATACATTCGTAAAGGTTGTTTCCTGGTACGATAACGAAATCGGTTACTCCAACAAGGTTCTTGAGCTCATCAAGCACATGTACTCTGTTGACCACAAGTAAGATTTAACTTGTAAAATAAAATCACCGCTTCAATCGAAGCGGTGATTTTTTTATTCGCGTTGCTTTTCTTTTATTGTTTTTTTCTGCAACCGTCTATCTGGATGTTCTGACCTGATATATAGCTTGCCTCATCGCTTGCGAGGAAGCAGATAAGATTTGCATTTTCAAGCCCCGAACCTGTTCTGCCTGCAAATGAGAGTGTGCTCTCCTCGGTATAGGTTATGTCGGGGTTTGATGCAGGGCTGACACTTCCGGGGGATACAGAGTTGACGGTAACGCCCTTATCCGAAACCTCTTTTGCAAGAGCCTTGGTCATCGAGATAAGCGCGCCCTTGGTGGCTGAATAGTGGACCATATTCGCGTTGCCGTAAACACCTGCGACAGATGCGATGTTAATAATTCTGCCGTATTTTTTCTCAAGCATACCAGGGAGAAATGCACGTGTGACATACACGACACCCATGATATTGATGTCAAGAAACTTCTTCCATTCATCTGTCGGGGTAGCAATAAACTCGCTCCAACACCTCCAGAGAGCCGCGTTGTTGACGAGAATATCAACCGTGCCTACTTCGTCTGCAATTTTGTTTACAGCGACTTCGTCGCTTACGTCACATTTGAAAATTCTGACATCGCTTGTGTATTCAGAAAGCTCAGCTTTAACTGACTCAAGCTTTTCAATGTCAAGGTCGAGAAGAATAAGACTTGCGCCGTGACGCGCAAAGTTGATTGCCGCTGCGCGACCTATACCGACCGCCGCACCTGTTATAAGGGCTGTTTTGTTTTCAAAATTCATATTATGACCTCTCATGCATCGTGACAAAGAAGAACTTTGTATTTCTCATCACTGTATTTTTTAATGAAAGCAGCGCTTGCATCGGGATTTACCGAGCTTCCTGTCGGGATTTTTTTGGTAAGACACTCTCTGCTGTAACACTCATCTCCCGTGATTACGAAGAGTTGCCCGTCTTTTTCAATCTCAACTATGCAGGAGCCGTGTGAGTGACCACCGATTTTTATGATTTCAACACCCTCGCAGAGCAGAAAACGCTCACGGAAGACGTTTACCTCAAATCCGTCCGGGATATAGTTTTTTCCAGGCTCATATTCGTTCTCTTCGATATGTATGGTCGCGTTTTTGAAATATTTCACACATTCTATATGGTCGTGGTGCGAATGTGTTATAACGACATCTGTAATGCTTGCGGCAGAAATACCTATGTTCTGAAGCGCTTTTACAGGTCCGATAAAGTTTTTCATAATAAATCCTGGCATAGTTTCACAGCCTGCATCGACGAGGATGAGCTTATCATCCGTTTTAACAAGATAGACCATAAAAACTATGTCGCGAACTTTGCCTTCTGTGCCGTTTGCAAAAATCATACGCTCGGGAAGTGTTGACTCGCCGTATTTTACGGGTGTTATTTTCATATCATACCTCATATATTATCGCGCACAGCCTTTATATTTCTTAAAAGAGGCTGTACTGGGGTTGCAAATTCGTCGTGTTCATAAACACCGAGGTGCATACACGAGCCTATTTCACCACCGATTTTGCGGAGAATGGAGCATTCACCACCGCAGAGGAAAAGAAACGAGATATCAAGTTTTTCTTTTAAAAGATTGATTATGCGGAGATTTTCAATCTGCTCTTCCATGGTTTCTGCAGCTGTAACTATTTTTGATATGTCTGCACCTCGCTCCTGATGTGCCAGCGCAACTTCAAGCACGCGCTCTGCAGGAGTGAATTTGTGGATATGCGAGGACATAAGAACCTCCACACCCTTTTTGTGGAGAGTAGCGATAAGCTCCTTCTGCTTTTTTATGGCGATGGGATCGACTGCGAGCTCATCGGGCTGTTTGTCGAAAAAATCACCCATAACGTCGCAGAGTGTCGGTCCGCAGTCAGCAATGCCGAGAAGTTCTTCGGCGAGCGTGTCGTCAGACTTGCCTTCATTGTTAACCTGCCTGTAATTTGTAACATAGACGGGTTTATCTTTCGCGTAGCTGAACAACTCACGGTAAACTGATGCTGTTCTGTATTCCGGCAGAAGCCTGCAGAACTGCATACCGAAAGCCTCTGCCCCTTCACGGAGAGAATTATCCATAAGCTCTCGTATGCGCTCGGGGGTTTCGGCTTGCACCATTGAGGTTATAATTGCCTTATCGTGATTTAAAAACGTAGGTTTCATATTAGTAGTCCCACCGTCCCATGGCGTTTCTGCCACCGTCAATCATAATGTTTTCACCGTTGATAAACTGTCCGTTTTCAGATGCGACGAACAATGCTAAATCAATAATTTCCTGAGGCTCTGCCGCTCTGCCTTCGAGGGTTCTCATTTCCGACATATTGGCGCGCGTGAGGACGGGGCCGGGGGAGATGCAGACGCATCTGATGCCACATCCTTCTCCGTACTGAGCGATGGATTTCGTAAGCCCGAACATAACGCCCGTTTTTGCAACAGGATAGTCCATGCCTTGAGCGGAGCCCTCCATACCGGTGATTGAACCGATGTTTATAATAAGTCCTGAGTTCTGTTTTTTCATAACTCCGAGAACCGCGTGAGCAAAGTAAAACGGGGCTTTCAGGTTCAGATTAAGGCTTGTGTCAAATACTTCGATAGGAACATCTGTAAAATCGAGATTTCCGTCAACCTTATGCATACGCCTGCCGTATCCACCGGCAAAGTTTGCAACAATGTCAATTCTGCCAAAACTCTCAAGAGCAATATCGCGAACGCGGCAAACTTCATTATAATCTGTAATATCACATGCGACGGCAACAGCACGTCCTTTTCCGCGAGCGTTGATTTCAGAAGTTTTTTCTTCGAGAACCTCGCGGTTTATATCACAAAGAACGACATCTCCGCCGCGGTCAGCTATATTTTCGGCAAATAGAAGCCCCATGCCTGAGGCGGCTCCTGTGGAAATGGCGACCTTTCCTGAAAAGTCAAATTCAAGCTTCATATATATCACTCCTTTTTTTACATTATATAGTATATAATCAAAACGTTGCGAATTCAATGTTCAAAACAAAATGGTTTTGATGTTTCTGAAAGAAAATATGGCAAAACACCTTGATTTTTTTAACCAATTAAGTATAATAACAAAAAAGGGGGTGATTTTCTTGAAGAGTATTGAAAAAATCACGGTTACCGATATTTCAAGTATTGCAACGATAGCTTTCCCGAAAGGAGTTGTTACGAATATTTCAAATCGTGAAAGCTTCGGTCTGTCTCTCTGCCTTGAAGGTCAGCTCACTTACTCACACAATGGAAGAGATGTCGTTTCGGACAAAAATAGCATAGTTTTTCTGCCAAAAGGCGAGAGCTACTCGATACGCGGCGAAAAGGCAGGGATGTTTCCGCTTATAAACTTTTTTTGCGATGAGGACTTTTGCGATACCGTGGTATCAATTCCGATAAAAAACGCACAGCCGTATCTTGCAGATTTTGAAAAGATAAAGGCACTTTCACTCTTTGAGAAAAACCGACTTAAGATAATGAGCGTGTTTTACGGGATGCTCCAGAGAATTTCGTCTGAAACAACGCGCTCATATGGTGTGCTTGCCCCTGCAATAAAGCTCATCGAAGAAGAATGTTTTGAACGGGAAGTCACAATAGCAACCCTTGCCGAAAAATGTAATATGAGCGAGGCGTATTTCCGGAGGCTTTTTCTTTCGAGAATGGGAGTGTCGCCCAAGCAGTACCTTATTGATGTGCGAATCGAAAAGGCGAAACAACTTCTTGCTGACGGTGTGCTTAAAGTAAATGCGATTGCGGAAGAATGCGGTTTTTCAAATCCGTATCATTTTAGTCGCATTTTCAGGCAAAAAACAGGACAAACACCAACGGAATATATGAAGCAGAATAAAGTGTACGAAATATAATAAAGCTCCCGTTCGCTGAACGGGAGCTTTATGTATTCTCTTATTCGGGGTACTTAACCTGAATAATCTTGCCTGTCTTTGAAGACTCAACAGCAGCGCGGCAAACAGCAACAGTAGCTGCGCCTTCCTGTGCAGTAGTCTTAACGGGCTTATCGTTGAGGATGCAGTCAACAAGCTCATCGAGCTCGCCTGATGTGTTGTGGTTGTTAACCGGAACGTTGAGTTCGTATCTGACGAGGTTCGGGCGATCTGTCGGATGACCGGGGAAGAGGCTTACTGCAGACGGAACATCTTCCTTGTAGATTGTGAGGGAGATGTCTGTGTTGTTGCAGATGATTGTGCCCTTTGTGCCGGAGAATACAGAGCGCATTGTGTATTCGCGCTTGCATCCGATGGAAACGTAAACCTTACCGATAACGTCGTTCGGGAACTTCATGATAGCAAATGTTGAGTCGTCAACCGGCCAGTCTGTAAGGTTCTTGCGGTTAGCGTATGCAACGACCTCTGTCGGGTTGCCTGCAATCCAGCGGAGAAGGTCAACCGCGTGGCAACCGCCACCGATGAAGCCCTCGCGCGGGTGCTTCGGGTCACGGCGCCAGTTATCAACGCCGGGGCTTGCGTACTTATAGTCATGAGCGTATTCGCTCTCGATTGCGTAAAGCTCGCCGATTTCGCCCTGCTCGATAAGCTGCTTTGCAAGCTTGAATGCAGGAGTGTAGCGGCAAATCTGACCGACCATCATCTTCGGAGAATACTTCTTTGAAGCTTCAACCATGCGCTCGCACTCTTCCATTGTGAGAGCCATCGGCTTCTCGCAGAGAACGTGCTTGCCTGCCTTGAGAGCCTCGACGGTCATCTCCTCGTGAACGAAGTCAGGTGTGCAGACGATAACTGCATCAATGTCGGGGTCCTTGAGCATTTCCTTGTAGTCGATAAATGTCTTTTTAACGTTGTGTTCAATAGCACGCGGAGTGATTCTCTCCGGATGGATGTCGCAGATTGCGACGAGTTCTGTGTTCTTATGGGAAACAACAGAATTCATGTGGTAATTTGCCATATCGCTTGTACCGATAACAGCAAATCTGAGGATTTTGTTTTCCATTTCTTTCTTCTCCTTCTTCTCTGATTAGTTCAGTATCTGAACGAATTATACTAAACGAAAACCGGTTTGTCAATACAATAAATTAGCATTTTTGAAGAAATTTGAAAATAGCACAAAATGTACAAAATTCGGTCGTTTTCTGCCGACTTTTTTTGTGCTGAAACAGTTCGGATTTCTTGATGCGCAGACCCTCTCAGGCTTCGACTC
>JAZQSI010000194.1:0-29912 GCA_045629985.1 Eubacteriales bacterium | reverse complement strand
AGAGAGGCGAGCAGCTGAAGTACCTTAATCAGCGTATGGCAGAGATCTTCAAGAAGGACGGATTCCCGCAGAATTTTGTTGACGAGCTGCTGGGCGAAGTGGACGTGAGGGTAGAGTAATGGGTAAGGAAGATGTTTACGGTTTAACCGAGAAGAAATGCCCGATCTGCGGCAAGATGTTCATTCCCGCTCCGATGCACGTATACAAGAGAAAGCATGGCACGGGCGGTAAAACGAAGTGGCTCTGCTCATATCATTGTCTCCTTGTGTGGGACAGAGCGCACCCGCGTAATTATAATACCATGAAGTAAAGAGGTGATGCAGATTGAAATCAAAAAGGCGAGAATCCAAATGCGCAAAGTGCCCATTCTATGACAGCGAGGAGGCTCAAAAAGTGGTCTGTGAGGGCGTGGAAGATAACACGGGCATTCACATCTGCTTTGAGACTCCCGCCTCGCAGAAGTGCTACAAGAGGTGCTTCTGCTACAATAACTACGAAGAATGCATTATCTATAAGGCTTTAGACAGTAAGTATAAGGAGTAAGTATAATGTATTACCGTAATAAAAGCAATAATAAATATCATAACAAAAAGACATATACTTCGGACGGTATCCTTCACGATTCCCGGCACGAGGCTGAGCGATGGTCGGAGCTATTACTGCTTCAGAGGGCAGGGAAGATACGCGATCTTGAAAGGCAGGTAAGATTCGAGCTGATCCCCGCTTACTTCGAGGAGGTATACACGGGAGAGTTCTACAAGAGAGGCACCCACAAGGGTGAGCCGAAGAAGGAGCGAGTCTGCGTTGAGAAGAGTGTGGTATACGTTGCAGATTTCGTATACATAGACAATGACACGGCAGAGCAGGTGGTTGAGGATGCAAAGGGCGAGCGCACGAAGGAATACATAATCAAGCGCAAGCTGATGCTCTATCTCAAGGGGATCAGGATCAAAGAAGTATGAAATAGAGGAGGTGATGAGCCTCCTCTTTTCATGCTTTAGGGGGGACTCCCACTTTGTGCCTTTTGTGTTGTATCATATCAGTATGAAGACTACAGAAGGGGGGCTTCGAGTGGATTGGAAAAAAATAAAGGCGGAGTATATAGCCGGTGGTACAAGCTACAGGAAGCTCTGCGATAAATACGGCGTTTCACGTACCACTCTTGAACGTAAAGCCAAAGAGGGAAAGTGGTCAGAGCTGCGAAGGCAAGCAGAGGCAAAGACGGAGGCAAAAATCATTGATACCGTCAGCGAGCACAATGCAAAGACCGCTATCAAGATAAATGACGTTGCGGATAAGTTGCTTGAGAAGATAGCTTACACTCTCGATAACGTCGAGGTGCTTGACAGCCAAAGCATAAAGCACTATACGTCCGCTTTAAAGGATATAAAGGAGATCAAGGGAGAGAAGTCTGCACTTGACCTTAAAGAACAGAAGGCTCGTATCGCAAGGCTTGAAAAGGAAGCTATGGCGGAAGAGCAGGAATCCCGAGACATTAAGGTCACTATTGCGAGTGATCTTGAGGAATACAGTAAGTAACACAAAGGAGTCAGAAAATGGCACAGACAGCAGAACAGCTCCGTCAGAAGTCGGAAAACATTATTGCCGGAATTAAGAATATGCTCAAAAACCTTAAGCAGGTAAATGCCGAGGCCGTTGCCGCTCGCGGTAAAAATCAGGCAAGCCTTGAAAGCATTAAGGCAAAGCACGAGATGGAGATTGCGCAGTTCCTTGCTGAAAAAGAGGCGCTCGATGCGCAGATCGCAGCAAACGAGGATTTCGCAAAAAAGATCGAGGAGATCATTGGCGAGTAATAGGAGGATGCCGTGAAAGAATTGATCATCTGCCCTCCGAGCGAGAAGCAGAAGCTCTTCCTTACGGCTGACACCAAGCACATCGCCTTCGGAGGAGCGAGAGGTGGAGGAAAGTCTTGGAGCGTCCGCACCAAGGCAAAGCTTCTTGCCCTCCGTTACGGCGGGATCAAGATACTTATCGTAAGACGCACGTATCCCGAGCTTATCCACAACCACATAAATCAGCTCTTGGATGAGCTTAACGGGATCGCGAGGTATAACAAATCCGAGAAGGTATTTACCTTTCCCAACGGTAGCACCATTAACTTCGGATACTGTAATGCAGACAAGGACCTTAACCAATACCAAGGCTCCGAGTATGACGTAATATTCCTGGATGAAGCTACGCAGCTTCAGGAGATGTGGATAAAGAAGATCACCGCGTGTGTTCGTGGTGTCAATGACTTCCCAAAGAGGATATATTACACCTGCAACCCCGGTGGCGCTTCTCACGGATACATCAAAAGATTATTCATAGACCACAAATACGAGGAAGGTGAGAATCCCGAGGATTACACCTTCATTCAGTCGCTTGTGACGGACAACAAGGTGCTGATGGCTTCACAGCCTGACTACATCAAGCAGCTCGAGGCACTCCCTCCGAAGTTGCGCGAGGCTTGGCTGTACGGCAATTGGGACATCTTTGAGGGACAGTTCTTTGAGGACTTCATCGACCGCCCGGAGCATTACGATGAACGAAGGTGGACGAACGTTATCTCTCCCTTTGAGATCCCCGAGGATTGGACGATATACAGATCGTTCGACTTCGGATATAACAAGCCCTTCTCCTGCGCTTGGTGGGCGCTTGACCACGAAGGTGTGGCTTACCGTATACTTGAACTTTACGGCTGCACCAAGACTCCTAACGAGGGAGTTAAGTGGACTCCCGACAAGATCTTTTCCGAGATCGCTAACGTTGAGAGAGAGCATAGGTGGCTCAAGGGCAAGAGGATATACGGCGTGGCAGACCCTTCGATATGGGATGCCTCACGTGGTGAGAGTGTCGCCGAGAGCGCCGCAAAGCACGGTATCTACTTTACGCCGGGCGACAACGAGAGGCTTGCGGGATGGATGCAGGTGCATTACAGATTGGCGATGGACGAGAACGGATACCCGATGATGTATATCTTCTCCAACTGCAAGGCGTTTATCCGGACTATCCCTCTCCTACAGTTTGACGAGCACAAGCCCGAGGACCTTGACACGGACGGCGAGGATCACGTTGCCGATGAGGTCAGGTACTTCTGTATGGCTCGACCCATCAAGCCGAGGATGGCAGAGAAGCCGGATGAGTATTACAGCAGTCCTCTTCACACGATATTCAATATTCCGAAGGACGAGCTTCCTTCGACAGCATATATACCCAAGATTGAGATACGGAGGTAGCAATGGCTATATTTAACCGAAAAAAAGATAAAGAACAGCCCGCTGCGGAGGTGCAGGAGGAGACTGTACCCAATCTTGACGAGCAGATGATGCGCAGACAGTCGGCACCGAGACCAACGGCTGAAAGCGAGGCGCAGAGCCTTTATGCTCGTCAGCAGCAGAAGATGATGCGAGGTCAGGGCAGAAATGCGGTGGGCGCGATCAATGGCGTTAAGGCACTTAAGCAGCCTATAGGCAAGGTACAGGTGCAGGAGGCTTATAAGACTCTGCAGAAGTACAAGGAAGGTAAGGCGAGCTACGAGCAGAAGATCGTTCAGAACGAGCAATGGTACAAGCAGAGGCATTGGGAGGTTATGCGCGATAAGGAGCAGGCAGTTCAGCCCACCTCGGGATGGCTGTTTAACGCTATTGCAAACAAGCACGCCGATGCGATGGACAACTTCCCCGCGCCTAACGTACTTCCCCGCGAGGAGGGAGACAAGGCAGAGGCAGAGATGCTCACCGCCATCGTTCCCGTTGTTCTCGAACAGAACGAGTTCGAGCAGACCTACAGCGACACGCAGATGTACAAGATCAAGCAGGGCACGGGTGTTTACGGTGCTTTTTGGGACGGCACGAAGCTTGGCGGACTTGGCGACATCGAGGTGCGCAAATGCGACATCCTCAATCTCTTTTGGGAGCCGGGCATTACGGATATTCAGAGATCGCGTAACTTCTTCAACGTAGAGCTGCGCGACAACGATCTGCTTATACAGAGATATCCGCAGCTTGACAAAAAGCTTGGCGGCACCAATATTGCCGTGACCAAGTACATATACGATGACAACGTTGACACCACCAACAAGTCACTTGTTGTGGATTGGTACTACAAGAAGCAGAATCCCGCCGGAAAGCAGATACTTCATTATTGCAAGTTCGTAGGAGACGAGGTGCTCTTCGCGACCGAAAACGATGAGGCATATGCGGAGCGCGGATGGTACGATCACGGTCTGTATCCCTTTGTATTCGACACTCTCTATCCCGTTGAAGGTATGCCCACGGGCTTCGGATATATCGACATCGGTAAGGATGCGCAGTCTTGGATCGACCGCGGCAATCAGGCGGTTATGAAGAATATGCTTGCCAATGCAAGACCTCGTTATTTTGTCCGCGAGGACGGTGAGGTCAATATGGACGAGTTCACCGATCTCACGAAGGAGCTGGTGCACGTCCGCGGCAATCTTGGTCAGGACAGCATACTCCCCATTCAGCCTAACACCCTCAACAATATTTACGTTGAGCTTCTCAACAACAAGGTGGACGAGCTTAAGGAGGTCACGGGTAACCGAGACATCTCCACGGGTGGCACCACCTCCGGTGTAACGGCTGCATCCGCTATTGCGGCAATGCAAGAGGCGGGAAGCAAGCTTGCGAGAGATAACAACAAGGCTTCTTACAGAGCTTTCCGAAAGCTCGTGCTTATGGTCATCGAATTGATCCGTCAGTTCTACGATATGCCGAGATGCTTCCGCATTATGGGAGAGAACGGAGCCGCAAGGTACGTGCAGTATTCCAACGCGGGTATCGTTCCTCAGCATCAGGGCAATGATTTCGGGCAGGATATGGGATTCAGAATCCCTCTCTTTGATATCGAGATCACCGCGCAGAAGCAGTCACCTTATTCCAAGATGTCGCAGAACGAGCTTGCGCTTCAGTTCTTCGGCGCAGGCTTCTTCAATCCGCAGATGGCAGACCAAGCTCTTGCTTGTCTTGATATGATGGACTTCGACCGAAAGCAGTTCATTATGCAAAAGATAGCGCAGAATGGCGGTATGTATCAGCAAATGATGATGATGCAGCAGCAGATGCTTATGATGGCGAGTGAGCTTGACCGCATCAAGGGTACGGAGATCGCGCCTCAGATGGCTGCACAAATGCAGGCGGGAGGTATGGCGATACCCGCTATGGGCGGAGCACCGACAAACGTTGAAAACACCGAGGCTCTCGGTGGAAAAGAGGGTGCCGGAGAGGCATCCAATACCAAAAAGGCAAGACAGCGAGTGGCTGAGTCCACCGATCCCACTTAAGGAGGCATTATGATTACCGTAGAGTTCAAGACAGACGGCAAGAAACTCTCCTTGCGTATGAAGGGACACGCAGAGGCGGCAAGAGAGGGCGAGGACATCATATGTGCCTCTGCCTCAATGCTCGCCTACACAGCGGCACAGACACTTCAGTTCCTTTATGCGGACGGTGGGCTTAAGAGAAAACCTATCACGGAGATAGGCAAGGGAGAAGCTCGTATAGAGGCTATCCCGTCGGATGGCTCTTATGCGGAGGCTCTGCACACCTTCTTCGTAGTGCAGGTCGGATTCCACCTTCTCGCACACAATTACCCGCAGTACGTGGAGCTTATATCGTTTGGAGAGTCCGAAGGGACTTGACATAAAAAAGAGTCGCTCACTTTAAGAGCAGAAAGGAAAACATTATGGAGTACAAACTCACACTTATCCCTCTCGATCTTCAGGCATTTGCCGAGGGCGCAGGCTCGGGTGCATCTGCCGGTGGCACAGGAGGCGCAGAGGGAGCTACGGGCGTAACAGCGACAGCCGCCGTGTCGCAGACCAAAGGCGCAAAAAGCAATCCTCTTGCCAACGTTGTCTACGGCAAGCAGGAGAGTGTCCCCGCCGCCGGGGGACAGACCAAAACCACGGATGCAGACGGCAACACCTCGCAGACCGTAGACCGAAATGCAGAATTTGAGAAGCTTATCAAGGGAGAGTACAAGGACCTCTACGATGCCCGTATGCAGGACACCGTTCAGAAGAGGCTCAAGGGCTCGAAGGAGACCGTTGAGAAGTACGAGGCTCTGTCTCCCGTCCTTGAGATCCTTGCCAAGAAGTATGGCGTTGATCCGTCCGACAGTAGCGCGCTGGCTAAAGCTATCGAGGATGATGACTCCTACTTTGAGGAGGAGGCACTCGAGAAGGGCATTACGGTTCAGCAGCTTAAGGAATACAGAAAGATGGAGCGTGAAAACGCTGATCTTCGCAAGCAGGTCGAAGCGGAGCAAAACAAAGAGAAGGCTAACAAACTCTATCAGAAATGGATGAACGAGGCAGAGCAGACCCGCTCCGTATATCCTGCGTTCAACCTTCAGGAAGAGATGCGCAACCCTCAGTTCGTTCAGCTCCTTCGCAGCGATATTCCCGTAAGAACAGCTTTTGAGGTCATTCACAAGGACGAGATCATTCCCGCGGCAATGCAATATACGGCAAAAGCCGTTGAGCAGAAGGTCGCAAACAAGATCATCGCCAACGGTGCAAGACCCACGGAAAACGGCACAAGCGGTCAGTCGGCAGCCCTCACCAAGAGCGACGTGTCACAGCTCACCAAAGAAGACAGACGAGAAATTGCTCGCCGTGTCGCAAGAGGAGAGAAGATCGTTTTTTGACACGACCCTGATCTCCTTTCAAAACCTTGAAAAACAAAACACTTTTTAGAGCAGAAAGGAGATATTACTATGCTCAACAACATCTACATGCTTATCAACCTTCAGGCTTTTGCTTATGATCCTCAGGCACAGCCTGCAAACCACACCGGTGCCGCAGGTCTTACTGCGGAGATGAAGAAGTTCTACGATATGGCTCTCATCGACGAGGCTTCCGCTAACCTTGTTCACGATCAGTTCGGACAGAAGCGCCCCATTCCTCAGGGCAGCGGCAAGACCATCGAGTTCCGTAAGTACGCACCTCTCGCAAAGGCAACCACTCCCCTCACCGAGGGTGTAACTCCCGACGGCAAGGCGCTCTCCGTCAGCACCGTTGAGGCTACCGTCTCTCAGTTCGGTGACTTCGTTCACCTGACCGATATGCTTGATATGACCGCCATCGACAACAACGTCCTTGAGGCTACCAAGCTCCTCGGCAGACAGTCGGGTCTCACCCTTGACTCTGTCACTCGTGATATCCTTCAGGCAGGTACCAACGTAACCTACGCTCCCAAGGTAGCTGACGGCGTAGAGACCGAGGTTACCACCCGTGCAGGTCTTGACCTCACCGCGCAGCTTACCGTCAAGGTAATTATGCAGGTAGTGGCAAAGCTCCGCGCACAGAATGCTCCCACTATCAACGGCAAGTACGTTGCTATCGTTCACCCCTACGTTGCTTACGATCTTATGAGAGATCCCGAGTGGATCGATGCTCATAAGTACACCACCTCCGAGAACCTCTACGAGGGCGAGATCGGCGAGATCGCCGGTGTACGCTTCGTACAGACCACCGAGGCAAAGATCTACAAGGAGGGTGCAAACGCCGTATTCGGTACCCTTATCTTTGGTGACGGTGCCTACGGTGTAACCGAGATCTCCGGTGGCGGTCTCGAGACCTTCGTTAAGCAGCTTGGCAGCGGCGGGACTTCCGACCCCCTCAATCAGCGTTCTACCGTTGGTTGGAAGGCAACCAAGACCGCTGAGCTTCTCATCCCGAACTACCTTGTCCGTGTTGAGTCTTGCTCCGCAGCCTTCTCCAAGACCGCTGAGGCTAACTGATAACACCTATAGGGGAGGGTGATCCCCTCCCCTCAAAACAAGGAGGCTATAATGGCTAATGAAAACATTCCCGCAACCGAAAAGATGGTTGAGGTATATATTCCCAAGATCAGACCTGACGAGGAAGATCTTTTCGTCTCTGTAAATATGCGTACTTTTATCGTCAAGAAGGGCGAAAGAGTAAAGGTGCCTGAGTGTGTGGCACAGCAGATCGAGCATATGCAGAAGATGAGATACGAGGCAATGACCCGTATGTCTTCCTACAATAAGAAGGTTTAAAAGTAGAGCGGGGCGCGCGAGATGCGCGTCCCGCTGCTAAATAAAGGAGGATGCAATGACTTTATCCGAAGCAATCAGCAAGATCGACGAGCTGAAGCCTAACCACTATACGCAAGAGCAGAAAGCCAAATGGATCGAGGACCTTGACGAGAGGATCAAGGTTGAGATCATTGACACCCACGAGGGTGCCGACAAGGTAGTTTTTAAGGGATACGATCCCGAGGCGGACGCGGATACGGAGCTGCTCGTTCCCGCGCCATACGATGAGGTATACGTTTTTTGGCTTGAATCGCGCATAGACTACTCTAACTCCGAGATCGCGCGATATAACAACAGTATCTCCAATTACAATGCCGCGTATAACGCCTACGCAAACTATTACAACCGGCACAATATGCCGCTGACACAGAAATTAAGATTTTTCTGAAAGGAGGGAGCAGGATGAGATATCCTATACTCAACGAGCTTGATACGACAAGAGAGATGACGGATGCCTTCGGAGGCTACAACCATAATCTGCGTATCGGAGTCGGGGAGTTCTTCGATATGAAGAATCTGACCTCGACATATTATCCCGTGCTTTCTCCGAGGGGAAAAAGAGGAATATACAAAGAAGCTATAGAGCCCTTGGGGATCATCTCCAAGAATAAGCTTTGTCACGTCGACAACGGGATATTTTATATCGATGACGTTCCCGTTGAGGGTATAGCACTCTCGCACGAGCCGAAGCGGATGGTCTCGATGGGCGCGAACGTTATCATATTGCCTGATCGTAAGTACGTTAACACGGAAGACCCGACAGATTGTGGCGATATCGATTACGAATACGTGAGTGAGGGCAACGTTACCTTTACGCTTGCAAAGCTTGACGGCAGCGATTATACGTTGCAGTACACGCAAGCGGAGGAGCCCACGGGTAATATTGCGAATATGGCGCTGTGGCTTGACACCTCCACCACTCCGCACACCCTCAAGCAGTATTCTGCGACGAGTGGGATATGGGTGCAGATCGCCACTACCTATATCCGTATTGAGGCTACGGGTATTGGCAAGCACTTCAATCAGTATGACGGAGTCAACATCTCTGGTCTTAAGGATGTCGAGATCACAAACGGCGTTGGAGATCCCGTGGACAATACCACACAAGACGAGCTTGCCGAGATCGACGGCTCGATGACGATATGGGAGAGGCAAGACGATTATATCGTTGTGGTTGGTCTCTTATCGCAGAAGGCTACGGTGAGCAACAGTATTACCGTATCGAGAAGAATGCCCGCTATGGACTTTGTGGTCGAATCCGGCAACCGACTTTGGGGATGCCGCTACGGCCTTGCGAACAACGGTGAATTTGTTAATGAGATCTACGCCTCGAAGCTTGGTGACTTTAAGAATTGGCAGAGCTTTATGGGTGTTTCTACCGACAGCTATACGGTTGGTGTCGGCTCGGATGGCGCTTTTACCGGAGCTATAACGTACCTCGGTCATCCTTTGTTTTTCAAAGAGACCTGTCTCCACAAGATCTACGGCGATGCGCTTCCCTTCGGTGTGCAGAATACGGCTTGCAGAGGCGTTCAGAGCGGAAGTGCGGACAGCCTTGCCATAGTAAACGAGATCCTTTACTACAAGGCGCGTAGCGCGGTCTGTGCTTACGATGGCTCTCTGCCCATAGAAATATCCGCTCCGCTTGGAGAGGTGGTCTACAGCGAAGCCTCGGCGGGCGTGCGCGGCAATAAGTATTACATCTCTATGAGGGATTCCGATGACCGATGGAATCTGTTTGCCTACGATACCAACAAGAATATGTGGCACCGAGAGGACGAGCTTCACGCCAAGGGCTTCTGCTCGCATCGCGGAGAGCTTTATTTCATTGACCTTGCCGACAACAAGATCAAGACCGTTCTTGGAAGCGGCACTCCCGAGGAGGGTGAGATCGAGTGGATGGCTGAAACGGGAATCATCGGCACGGATATGCCCGACAAGAAATACGTTTCCCGAGTGCTGTTGAGGCTTATGCTTTCCATACGTTCTACGGTACATATCTTCGTTCAGTATGATTCGGTTGGCGAGTGGGAGTACGTCACGATGGTCACGGGTACGGTGCTTAAGACCTTTTCTGTGCCGATAAAGCCTCGCCGATGCGATCATTTCCGCCTCCGTTTCGTCGGAAAGGGAGATGCGAAGCTTTACTCCATCACCAAAACTATTGAGCAAGGGAGTGACATTTGATGTCTTTTGATATAAGAGCACCAAAGATCGATGCTTCCGATCCGATGAGGCAACTTGCGCAAGTCAAGAGCTTTCTTATTCAGCTCGTCGAGCAGCTCAATATTGCCTTAAGGACACTTGAGGGAGGCGCGGCTACGTCGAAGCCGGAGACCTCCGCGAAAAAAGAAGCAACGCCGACCACTCCGATAGCTTTTGGTGAGATAAAGGCGCTCATCATCAAATCAAGCGATATAATCGAAGCTTACTACGAAAAAATGTCGCCATGGTTCGAGCAGACCCTGAGTGACGGCATAACGGAGCACAATGCTGCTGCACAAGCTCACGCGGACATAAGAACACTTGTTGCGGAACTGCAGGAGAAGCTCAAGCAGCTTGAGGATGCCGAGGACGGAGTGAGCCCTACAGTCGAGGTAAGCAAGGCGGGGACGGTCACCACCATCACTATCACCGATGTCAACGGTCCGAAGACGGCTACCATCAATGACGGTGAGAAAGGCGACAAAGGAGATCCCGGCGAAAAGGGTGATACCGGAGCGCCGGGTGCTGACGGTTATACTCCCGTCAAAGGTACCGACTATTACACCGAGGCGGATAAGACCGAAATGGTTAACCGCGTTCTCTCGGCTCTGCCGGTTTATACGGGGGAGGTTGAGACTGTATGAGCGATATAAACATTGAGGTCGCCGGCGGCACTTCGATTCGATTATTGACCGCCGGAAAATACTGCGATAAGAATATTGTAATTACCGCTCTCGGCGATACGAATAATGGGAGATTGCCTTTAGGCTACTTCGAATTGACTTATATTCAAAGCACGGGAACGCAGTACATTGACACGGGCATAAAACCCAACCAAGATACGCGAGTTGTTTGTAAAGCTAAAGCTCCAACTAATAGCGGGTCTAACTTCCTGTTCGGTGGTCGTACCTCGATTAGCGCGAACAAGTTTTCGTTCGGTTCGTCGGGAGACTATTATTACGTAGGCTACGGCAACGGTACGAATGTTAAAACATCAAAGGTTTCCAAATTTAGCGGAATAATGTTCATTGACGCCGATAAGCAAAATTGGACGCTCGTCGCTGACTCGGTTATCGAGACAATCACGGGTGGGACTTATAGCTCGTTCACGTCGCCCGTAAACCTCGTTCTGTTTGCGTGTAATACAAACGGAACGCTTGCATATGGTTCTGACACGATTTATTCTTGCAAAATTTACGACAACGGTACTCTTATCCGCGATTTTGTTCCTTGCAAAACCGCTGACGATGAGGTCGGTCTATATGACCTTGTGAACGACGTGTTTTATGCAAACAAGGGCACCGGCGAATTTGTGGGCGGTGAACTGGTTAATTCTTCCGAGTATCCTATATGGACGGGAGGTTATTACTAATGAATTTAATAACTTTAATCTTAAACGGAGGTTAAAAGATGGATAACATTCCTTACAAGAAAAAGGATTACACGCAGAGCCAAAGCGTAACAGATGCGTATAACGCTATGCAGCAGCACAATGCAAACAAGCCCGGCGATTACAATTCAAAGTGGCAGGGCACGATAGACGATACCATTAACAAGATACTCAACCGCGAGAAGTTCTCCTACGACCTCAACGGAGATGCCCTTTATCAGCAGTATAAGGATCAGTATACTACGCAGGGCAAGCTCGCTATGATGAACACTATGGGTCAGGCGGCGGCTATGACGGGAGGCTACGGAAGCTCCTATTCTCAAGCGGCGGGACAGCAGGCTTATCAGGGATACCTTCAGCAGCTTAACGAGGTAGTGCCTCAGCTTTATCAGATGGCTTATGACCGATATAACCAAGAGGGTCAGGATATGTACAGTCAGTATTCTATGCTTTCCGCGCAGGATCAGGCAGAATACGGAAGGTACAGAGATACGGTTGCCGATTATTATACCGACAGAGACTACTTGACGGGCATATGGAATTCCGAACGAGACTTCGACTACGGACAGTATCAGTTTGATACAACGTTCGATTACAATCAGAGCGTCGACGAGCGTAACTTCAATTATCAGGTTGAACAGGATGCTATTCGCAACCAGCAATGGGAAAAGGAATATGAGCTTAAAGAACAATCTCACGAGCTTGATAAGATGAAGTTTGAAAGCGCAGAAGAACAGCGGGCTTGGGAAAACCTTATGGTGGAGACCGAGTATAACGATTCCAAGAAGAGCGAAGAGCAGAAAAACGCAGAAAATCTTGCACTTAAGTGGCTTTCTATGGGTATTATGCCCGAATCAAGCGTACTCGAGGCAGCGGGTATTTCAGCCGAATCCGCAGAGTCAATGGTAGGCGCTGTGAACGCGGAAAAGAATTCAAGCATCGAATCGGAAAACAGGTCCTATGCATATGAGACCGCAATGGAAATGCTTGCAAACGGAGAGATGCCTTCCGCAGAGCTTCTCGCACAGGCCGGCATACCTATTGAGGATGCTACAACGAGAGTGAATACCTATAAGGCAAAGGAAAAAGAAAAATTGCTTGCAAGCAATGCTTCTTCAAAGGATTCCTTGAGCTTATCCGAATGGAATTCGATCTATAACAAGGCTGAGTCTGTTGCCGAAGATGGACCTGAAGCACTTGGAAGCTATCTTGATATGTTGGTAGGCAAGGGCTATATTGAGCAGACAGATGCTGACCAAATTATGGAACAGCTTTATACAGAAGAGGATGACTATGACATTGGCCCGCCTCTCGTTGAGCCTGAAGTCCCCGGGCCTATTACTCCCGATACACCACAGGAAGAACCAACCATCGTTGTTGATCCTGAAGTAGCAAAGGAAACACTCAAGAGTGCCGAAGATCTTGCCCTCGATATGATTCTTGCGGGCGGAAAGTATACGCCGCCTATTCTCAAATCTGATGATGAAGAAGATGAGGAGAAAAAGAAGAAAACTTCTGCGCCTAACAAGCTGACAAAAAACGAACTTCGCTAATAAGGAGTTAAAATATGGGAAAAAGCACTTTAGAAAGATATCTCGAAAAGAAGAAGCTCAAGGAAGAAGAGGAAAAGGAACGAGATAAGACCTCGTCTAAAATTCCACTTCCCTCACTTTCTGAGGCGAGACTTTCGGTATCTGCGGACAAGTTACATATACCCGAGTCTATGCGCGAAAAAAGCGACCCTTTTTCCGTTTCTTCAACAGAAAAAGGCACCCTTGAGCGTTACCGTACAAAAAAATCCTCGCAAGAGGTGACTGCAAAGCTCAAAACGTGGTATGACGAGTATTCATCCTATGTATCCGATTATCAGTCCCGCACAGCGGGACTGACGGGTACTTATAACGATAGTTATTCTTCCGGCACTTCGGAGTGGTTGGCTGATCTTACCACTAGAAAGAATCGCCTTGACAAAGAAGCTGACGAGATCAGAGGGCTGCTTGAGACCACTCGAGAGGTGTATGGTGATAAGTGGACGGATGCTGCTTTGGTTGGTCTTGATATGGGGCGAAAAACGCAGGAAGAAATCTTGGGCGGAGCTTCTTCGTACAATAAGTATTGGTCTCAATGGGAAAGCGAGGACAAGTATAACGAGTGGGCGACTTATATGAGAGACCGAGAGGAAAAGCTTTCCTACGATCTTGAAGCGGGTGCAAGAGAAATTGCGCTTCTTGAGAATAGACTTGCTACAGTCCCACTTGTTAAGAGACCTTTTTCGCCTATTTATGAGGAGCTTAACAGTAAGAAGGCTTATTACAATCTTGCCGAACAGCTTCAGGCATATGAAAGCTTAAAGGAGCAAGCAATCAGCTCACCGCATTTTAAGAGCTATGCGGCGCTTGGAGAGAGTGATCCTCGAAACATCAACACTACCAAAGGTGTAAAAGATGATAAGTATGCCGGAAGGTACCAAGGTGTGGCACAATTTGCGGCTAACGAGGATTGGCTTGACCATATGACAGACGAACAGCGTGAGATCTACAACTATCACGTATTCGCGGACTCGCAGAACGGCACCAATAATGCAGAAAAGTTTCTCGATCTTGTTGAAAAGGGCGCTCAATCAGCGATGTATAACAAGGCTTATGAGAAATTTGACGATAGTGCTCTTGGTGCTGTATTTTACAACGCTGCAGCTAACGTTGTTTCAGCTTTTACCGGAATTGAAGCCTTTTTAAGTGAAGATGGAAGTGCAAGACATTCCGGGCTTGCGGAATCTATCGCGGTAGCATCGGAAAACGAGTCTCTTAAAGACATCGATCTCAAGTATTATAACATCATTGACAAAGAGTGGAAGGATACCGATATCCTTGGCAAATCTCTCGGACAGGTTGCTTCCGAAGGTGTGGGTACTGTAGCTCATATGCTTCCCTCCGTCCTTGCATCTTCGCTTGCAAGCTTCATAGGAGGTCCGACAGTCGGAAGAGCCGTCGGTTCGGGTATGCTTGGCCTTTCTGCGGCTGGCGCAGGTAAGCAGCAGATGCTTGACCTCGGTTACAGTAAGGAGCAGGCTACGGCTTACGGTGCGCTCGTGGGAGCTTCCGAGACCTTGTTGGAATATGCTTTCTCGGGTATTTCCGCAATAGGCGGTAAGGCTTGGGATGCTCTTGGCAAGACAAAGCTCATCTCAAAGCTTGACAACGTGCTCGGCAACATATCCGTTAAGGCTCCGAGTGCATTGGTCGCTCTCGGCAAGACTGTCGGGGGAATGGCGGGCGAGGCGTTTGAGGAAGGACTTCAGACCATAATTGAGCCTTGGCTTGAATCTGTGGTCTTGGGTGGCGACTACGAGGCTCCCGATTGGGAGGAGGTTGCTTACTCCTCACTTCTCGGTGCGCTCTCTGCCGCAGGTCTTGAGGGCATTGGAGCAAGCGTTAACGTAAGGCAGACCGCAAAGACCGGGCGCGAGATCCAAAATATCGAGGGCGGTATTCAAAAGCTCGTTGATACCGGACACAGCTATTCGGTCGATACCGTGGCTCACAAGCTCGCTGGAAAGATCGAGGCGGCGATCAACGAGGGCAAGAAGGTCAACGCATATAGCCTCGGTAAGCTCTTTATCGAGGAGGGCGCGACTCTCTCTGAGCAGAACAAGAACGACATCAAGCGCGGACTTGCCGAGATGAACTGGGACGAGAACAGCGCCAACATTATGACGGAGACATACGCTCGATTCCTTGACGAAAGCATTGAGCTTTCCAAGGAGGCAATTGATATCTTCACGGAAAATACTCCTTTTACCCGTGCCGTTGTCAATAAGCTGATCGGCGAGAATACTACGACCTATCAGAGGCAGAAGGGCTACATTGACCTTGAGCGTATGGTTAACGGCAATAATGCTTCCACGGAAACCGATACGAAGACCGCTCCCAAGTTTGACGATGCCACAGTTGAAGCTATCAAGCGCGTCAAGGCTGATATCGAAGGTGACAGAAGTCTGCTTTCCGCAGAAAGATCACGAAAGATCGCGGCTGAGGCAAACAAGGCATCCGCCGAGGACCTCGCGCGTAACGCGCTGAAGGTCGAGGGCAAATATACTTCTCGCGGTACGGGTGTCACCCGACTGAAGAATACACACGAAAAGGTGTCTATCACCGACGTTGTTTCTGCAAAGGACGGCAACGTTCGCGTAAGACTTAATAACAACAAGGTGGTAGACCTTGCAGAGCTTGACCTTGCCTCCGAGAGCGATGCAGTGCTTTATGAGGCGGTAGCAAGGATGGGTATCGACGCGGGCGCGGCGAAGCTTATCGTCAACGGCTATGACTCGGGATCGGGTGTCTCGGCAGAGGCATATGCTCTTGGTATGGCTGAGGCTATCAATAACGGCAAATACAACATCAAGCAGATCTCGGACAACGGATTTGCGGCAATGCTCAACCCCATTCAGCAGAAGCTCGGAAGAGATATAGGCAGGATGGGCGCAGAGGCTGCGGCTCGCGCAGAGCAGGATGCGATCAACGCGAGGGTGGCAAAGGCTAAAGCCGAGGGCAAGGCAAAGCAGGTGGGAGGTATCTCCTACGATGCAAGCGTTGACACGGAAAGCCTCACCGATACGCAGAAAGCACAGATAAGTGTGCTTGAGAAGGTAATGCCTTCACTTGGCGTTAAGGTCAAGCTTTTTGCCTCCTCCGTAGCTAACGAGAGCGGTAAGAGAGGCTTTACCACAGAGGACGGTCAGTTCACTCGATCAAACGGTTGGTATGATCCCGAAACGGGTGATATTTGGGTGGACGTAAATGCGGGCGCGGACGGCAAGGGACTCATACTCGTCACCGCCGCTCACGAACTTACCCACTTTATCCGTCAATGGTCGCCTGCAAAGTACAAGATTTTCGCAGATTTTATCATTTCGCAGTACGGCGAGGGCAGCAAGACGGTAAACGAGCTTGTCAAGGAAAGGCAGGACGTTGCCGTTGAGAGAGGCTATACTCTCAGCTATGACGAGGCTCTTGAGGAGGTTGTCGCAAGATCTTGCGAGAGTTTCCTTCAGGATAGTGATGCTGCCGTGAAGATCGCGGCTCTCGCGCAGAAGGACAAGTCTCTTGCGCAGAAGGTGAAATCCTTTGTCGGTCAGCTTCTTGCGAAGATCAGACGTGTCGCCAAGGAGTTTGGTCTCACTCCCGATTCCGAGGAGGGCAAGTACATTGCCTCTATGGAGACGGGACTTCAGAGCCTTTACGATATGTGGACGGATGCTCTTATCGATGCGGGACGGAGTTTCTCGCGCGCGGGTGTGGCGGTGGACGGCAATACCGAATCCGCTTCTCCTATGTTCTCCGAGAGAACGTGGAGCACATCCGAATACGTTACCGAGAGAGACGTGGCAGCTCGCAAGCTTGCGGAGTCGCTCGGCGTATCCATTGCCAAAGCAAAGAAGTATATCGACAACGTCAACAGCATTGCAAAGGTCATTGCCAATGACAGAGTGAGACTCGACTATGAGGCATCATCCTTCGGAAGCGCCTTTGTAAGCAACGTCGAATACGGCGGAAGCTTTGACTATACCACTCTCTGCAAAAAGAGAAGAATATACACGGGTACCTTCCAAGAGATCCAAAAGCGCATCGGAGACGAGGTGCTTTCTCCCGATGACATTCTCGAGATCAGAAATATGATGATCGAGGGCGGCATCGAGGCGACCTGTGGTCTTTGCTACGTTGAGGGAAGCCGTGCCAATATGGGTAAGTTCGCGAAGGAATTCATCAAGCTTTACAAGCGCGATAATCCCGACGGATGGACTCCCACTATGGTCGACGTAAACACTCCCGACGGCGTAGAGCAGATGCGTATCAATCATCCCGAGGCATACGATCAGTATCAGTATTTTTGGGACCATTACGGAAAGCTCAAGGATTCCGACAAGGCTCTCTTTGCCTCACAGCAGAAGCCGAAGCTTTACGAGGCGAGAAAGGAATACAAGGGCGAGATCCTTCAGCATTTCAAGAACGTTGACACCATTGCCAAGAAGAACCGCAACGGAGGCATCCGTATGCAGTCCTTCTCCGACTTTGAAATAGTGCATCTCATCGACACGATGCAGGTCATTATGGACATGTCGCAGGTTGGACTTGCCGGTCAGGCATATACAAAAGTACCCGAGTTTGCCGAAGCCTTCGGAAACACGGGACTCAAGATAAATCTTTCGCTTATTGCAAAGGACGTGGATGCCAACGGCAACCTCGTGTTTGATAACAGAGAGGGAATGCCCGCACAGACCGCATTCAAGCTCCGCGACAAGTATTCCGCGAACGTGGGTACTATAATCGTTACCTTTACCGACGAGCAGCTCCACGCGGCTATGGCTGATCCCCGAATCGACTTTATCATCCCCTTCCACCGTTCGCAATGGAAGAAGAGTCAATACGGCGCTATGGGACTTCCCAAGGGCACCAAGGACTACACCTATATGCAGAACGAGAAGCTGATCAAGCCGACTTATCACGAATTCCGTGGCAGAATTGTCAAGGACAAAGCCTCTAACTACATGCCCAACGAGTATTGGGACTTCAGTAAGTCGGGCAAGGAAAACGCGGAGGCATATCTTGAGATGTGCGCTGCGGAGAACAAGAGACCGAAGTTCTACAAGCTTCTTGACTACGATGGAAACGGCAAATACTCCTTGAAGAAGGACGGAAGCACCGATGGATATTGGAAGCTTCTTATCGACTTCAAGATGTATGACAATAACGGATTAGGCTCTCCGCAGATGCCTGTAGCTCCCGACTTCTCTATGGACGAGGCGATGACGATGCTTGACGAGTACAAGGGTGGACATCAGAGCTATCCTATTGCTCACGGAGTCGTTGATAAGTTTGTTGAGGGGTATAAGGAGAAGGGGAAGGTCAAGTATTCGGATAGGGATGCAGACTCTGAAGAAATCGTTATTGAGATCGCCACCGATAGTGAACTTGCGGAAAGAATTGATAATTCTGATCGGTCAAAATATGATGTTATTAGAGAGTATCTTATCGAAAAATTCCACGGGCAAACCTTTACTCTCTCGGATGGCATAGAAGCTATCATGGACAAAAGAGATGCCCAAGAACTATCGCACTTGGCAGATGCACGTAAAACAGCAACGTTGTCCAATTTGCGCGATATTATTGAGAAAGCAATATTTTCTCATAAAGCTGATAAGGTAAACCATAAAAAGTTTGATGCGTTCCGTTATTATTCTGTAAAGGTATCATTTAATGGGCAGATATATGATATTCTGCTGAATGTTGGTCATTCTAAATATAAAGATGAATACCACATTTATGATATCACAAATAAAAAAAGAACTGCCAACCAGTCATCTACTGGTTTGTCGCAGCCCGTAGGTTATGCGATGAAAAGCAGTTCTTCTGACACCATTATATCACAGCCTTCGGAAAATGTCAATAGTAAATCGAAAAAAATGTCCGAGCGCGACTCCGATTATATGGATGCGGTAAACCGTGGCGACATTGAAACTGCGCAGAAGATGGTCGATGAGGCAGCAAAGGCGGCGGGGTATACCGTTAAGGCGTACCACGGATCGAACGCAGATTTCACCGTGTTCGATAAGAATCGCGTTGGTAAAGGCAACGACCAGTACGGCGCTGGATTCTATTTTGCAAGCAATGCCGATGTTACCGAGTATTACGGCAAAAAAAGATATGATACATACTTGAATATCAAAAAGCCCGTGCGTTTGGTAAGCAGACCCGGCGACCACGGCAATCCGCTTTACAATGCGCGTATCACCCAGTCGCAGGCATATCAGATACTTAAGCGACATCCTTTGATGTATGATAAAGAAAATTCTCCTCTCGGAGATTTCTACGACGAGTATTGGAACGGCGGTGCTAAAGAGTGGATGATCAGAGACCTTGCGAAGAAGTACGACACCATAGGCGAACTTGACGGCGATGTGGTATTGTACCGAGACTATCCCAACGAGCTTCACGAGGCTATTCGTGACGTTACGGGATATGACGGTGTTGTTGTGTACTTTGAAACGGAAAAGATGGTCGACGAGCGAAACGATTATTACTACGTTGCTTGGTTTGATAATCAGATGAAGTCCGCCGATCCCGTAGTTCGTGACGACAACGGCGATGTAATTCCTCTTTCGCAGAGATTTGACAGCAAGAATCCCGACATCCGCTATTCCGAACGCGAAGACAATGTTACCGAGCGTGAGATACTTGCGGACACTTTGATGGGTGCTGCGGCTAATGACATTGAGAAAAACAAGCTCAAGGCTTACAAGGCAAAGGTCAAGGAGATGGAAGCCGAGCAGGAGAAGCTTGGCAAAATCAAGGCTCAGATCAAGGAGCTTTCCTTCGCAAAGGGTAAGCGTGACACCGAGAAGATCAAGAGACTCCGCGAGCTTGCCGTGAAGACCGAAAACCGCATCAATATCTATGACCGCCAGCTTCTCTCCCTTGAGGCTACCAAGCCGATGCGAGACCTTCTTGAGAGAAGAGTCGCAGAGGTGGGAGCGCGTGAGAAGGCGAGAGCAAAGGATCAGATAAATGATGCAAGGACCGCAGGCAGAATGGCACAAGGCAGAATTGATGCTGAAATCATCCGCAAGAAGGACGAGCGGATCAAGGCTATTCGTGAGCAGAGGGATCGTAAGCTTGAGGAGCAGAAGGTCAAGTCGAGGGAGCAGGTCGAGGCTATGCGCGCGAGCGGTATCCGCGCAAAGATCAAGAAGATCCGTGCTGATATCGAGAGCACTTTGCTTCATCCCACCGACGGCAAGTACATTCCCGTTCCTCTCGGTCGGGCTATGATAGAGGTTTGCGATCTTATCGATATTGATACTCCTCTTGTCAAGAAGGACGGCACCACGAACGCCGCTCAGGAGAAGCGCGAGAGGACAAAGGCGCGCCTTTCCGAGCTTGCGGCAGAGTACGAAAACCTCAAGCACAATGAGGATCAGATGCTTGTGAGCGAGCACGATGAGCAGATCGATGCTTACCTCAAGGATCTTCGCAACCGCTACGATGACGTATCGCTCAACGAGATGTCATACGAGGAGCTGAAATACTTCCACGACGTGCTCAAGTCGATTATGGGCACTCTTCGCGATGCCCGCAAGGTTATCGGCAAGAATGACGCTCGCACTCTTTATGAGTACGGCGATGCCATTATCGAGGAGCAGAAGAAGATCAAGGAGACACGCGGCGAACGCGGAAAGTTCCAAAAGCAGAATGACAAATTCGTTAACCTTTCGCTTTCTCCCCTTCGCAACGTCGAGAGAATGTCGGGGTATAACGATAAATCCGCGCTCGTTGAGATCACTCGCGACTTTGAGGAGGGCGTGAGACGTAAGAATCTCTTTGAGATGCGCGCAAAGAAGACCTTTGAGGCACTTACCGCAGGTAACAATGAGAAAGCATATCACGATGCTATCTACCGTGATTTTGGCGGCAAGAAATACGTCGACAGCAAGGGAAAGAAATTCGGTATATCCAAGATGCAGATGATGCAGGCTATTCTTTCATACGAAAGAGAGCAGGCTAATCCGAACCATCGCCACATATCGAACGGCGGCTTTACCTTTGCCGACCTTGACCTTCTGAACAAGGGCGAGATCGGAGAGGCTATATCCGCAGAGAATTCTCACAGCATTTTCGGCGGTTATGCGCTCGTTACCGAATTTATCGAAAAGCTCGCCGGGGACAAGTGGGCTCAGGATTATATGCAGGCTTCGCGCGAGTTCTTCAACGGTATGGCAAAGGATGCTATCAATGACACCTATCTGCTTCTCAAGCACCGCATTCTCGCAAGGGACAAGAATTACATCCCCTATGAGGTAGACAAGAGATACGTGGTACGCGAGATCACGGGTATGGATGCGCTTCAGCAGACGATCAGCTCCTACGGAATGCTTCAGGAGACGGTCAAGAACGCATCACAACCTCTTATCATAACGGGACTCAACAATATGCTTGACCGACATATCGATCAGGTAGGAAGCGTTTACGGACTTGCTATCCCCATTCGAAATTTCAACAAAATTTGGAACATTTCCGAGAAGGGTACGGAGGGAGATGCGACTCCGAAGCAACTCGTCAAGGGCGCTATTGAGGAGAACTGGGGAGCTGACGGTCAGAAGAGTATCGAGCAGATGGTCATCGACCTTCAGAGCAACAGACAGCACGAACGGTCAAAGATCGAGAGAACAATCGAGAGCGGCTATATCCGCGCGACATTTGCGCTCAATCTCTCGGTTGTATCAAAGCAGATCGGATCGCTTTATACCGCAAATTCGATGCTTGATAAGTCTCATTCAAGCATTGCTATGCTCACCAATCTCGCGAACACTATGATCCACTTCAAAAAGCTTTCGGCAGAGGTTGACAAGTACACCGCCGCCGTATACAACAGACGTGAGGGACTCTCCAATCAGGAGATATATACCCTTGCGACTCAGGCAAAGGGAGCGAGGATCGCTCGCGCACTCAATCGACTCCCCGCCGTAATCAATCCCTCGAAGTGGATAACCTTTATGGACGCCTCGGTCGCGCTTTCGCTTTGGGAGTACGTTAAGGCTGACGTAAAGAAGAGCACCAATCTTGAGGGCGAGGCTCTTCTTGAGGCTACGGCAAAGAGATTTAATGACGTTATCGAAAATACTCAGAGTATGAATGACGTTCTTCATCGCCCCGAGATACAAAAGCGCGGTGACTTGATTTCGAGAGGCTTCTCGGTGTTCAAGACCGACCTTTATCAAAGCGCGGGACTGCTTCGCGTGGCTATCGGAAGATATTCCGCGAACGGCTCCAAGGAGAACGCCAAGGCACTTCGCCGCACGGTTGCCTCTATCGCAAAGAGCGCATTGTGGGGCTCGCTTATGACCACTTTCTTTGCGCTTATCCGCTACAAGGTAAATCCCTACCGCGACGATGAGGAGGAGCTTACCGCCGAGAGTTGGCTCAAGAGACAAGGCATTCAGTTGATGGGTGACCTTGTGGGCTACCTTATGCCGATAGCGGGCGGTGAGATAGTCGGCTTTGCCGAGAACGTGCTTTTCGGAGAGACGGACGAGCTTATCGACAATATCGCTATCAGCGCGGCAAATGACGTTTACGATGCTATACTCACGGTTGCAGACGCGGTGAGAGAGGGCGAGATGCCCGATGCCAAGGAGTGGGATAACCTTTTCGTCAAAGCGGCTACCGCATTCGGTGTTCCCGTAAGCAATATCAAGCGCACCGTAACAGCCATCAAGCTTCACGCGGAGGATATTGCAAACGGCGAATTCTTCTCCTTTGAGGCGGGTGCCAAGAAGAGCAATACTCAGAAGCTTTACAATGCGGTTATGAGAGGCGATACCAAGGCTATTGCGGAAGCTGAGGAACTCTTTAAGAATGCTTCGGCTGTCGAGAGTGCTCGCAAGCAGGGGCTGAGAGATAATGACAAGCGCATCAAGGTTGCTGCTCTTGCGATTTACTCCGGTGACACTCGCGGCTTTGGAGAGTACGTCAAGGCGATCGCTGCGGAGGGCAACTTTGACAGCGAGACCGTTGAGGCGGCTATTCGTGCGGAGGCGAGTGCTTACAAGACGAAGATCGAGGGAGCTGCTGTGGCTCTTGAGGACGGAGACCAAGAAGCATACAAGGACCTTATCCGTGAGCTTCGCAAGGCTTACAAGGGCATCCTCTCGCAGGATGAGATAGTCAAGGCTATCTCCGAATACGAGAAGCCGGCTGAGGAGGCTGAGTACGGCTTTGAGGAGGTCGAATCAATCTACAAGACGAGTGATATCAACACGGCGCTTGAGAGCGGAGACACCGACCACGCGCTTGAGATCGTCAAGGAAATTCTTGAGGTCAAGGTTGAGAACAATCTTGCAAAGGCTCGTCTTGAGGCAGAGAAGTCGGGAAAGCGTTTCGTTGAGAAAAAAGCTCTCAATGAAGCGCAGACCGCGGCAAATGCATCCGTGAGAAGTTCATTGACAAGCTATTGGAAGAAGCGTTATCTTGAAGCCTTTGAGGCAAAGGATTACGCGGAGACCGAGCGCATCAGAAGACTTCTTCATTCCACCGGAGTATACGGCAAGCTTTCCGAGCTTGATGCGGATCTCAAGGAATGGAGAAAAAATAATTAAAAAAATATGCAGGGGGGACTCCCAAAGTCCTCCCTTGCTATGCTAAAATGGTATCAGAAATAACAAAGGAGTTATGATATGTCAACTTTAATTAGACTCCGATGTGAGGATCAGAAGCTGAGATACGTTTCAAGACCTATCGTAGCATCGGGAAGCCATCTGGTGGACACCGTATCCTTCGAGTTGAGTGAGGAATGGGCAGGATATCTTTGCACGGCGGTGTTCTACAGAGATATAGATGACAAATACCTCGTATTTATGGGTAAGGGCACCGAATGTGAGATCCCGAGCGAGGTTATGGAAGACCCCGGAAGCTTTTATATCGGCGTATTCGGCAACAAGGACGGGCTGACAAAGACATCATCCACCGTGATCTGCATCGTTGATAGAGGCGCTATCATTTCCGTGGGACGAGTACCCGATCCTACTCCCGACGTTTACTCGCAGATCATCTCGCTTATCGAAGTGGGACTAATCAAGGGTGATAAGGGTGACAAGGGTGATAAGGGCGACCCGGGTGTATACGTAGGCTCGGGAGAGATGCCCGAGGGCTACAACGTGCAGGTCGACCCCGAGGGAGATGACGTCAAGCCCATCTTGCGCGTTAAAGACAATGACGGCAACGTTCGCGAGATCGCCGGTATCAGAGGCTCGGACGGCAAGTCAGCTTATGAGATAGCACTCGAAAACGGCTTTGAAGGCACAGAGGCAGAGTGGACTGAATCGCTCAAGGCGGAGCCGATCACCGAGGAAAACAAGGCAGAGGTGGTTGAGCTTGTGCTTGGTGCTCTTCCTACTTGGTCGGGAGGTGAATTTTAATGGCTTATGATAAGATAGTTGATTCCGCGAAGCTCGACGGAGCTATGACGGCAACGGCGGATGCGATCAGAGGTAAGACGGGAAAGACTGCGGATATTCCGTGGAATGAGTCTACCGGATTTGCGACTGAGATCGCAAGCATCACCACCGAGACCGAGCCGAATCTTCAGGAAAAGACAGCAACACCTTCGACATCGGCACAGACGATCAAGCCCGACAGCGGCTATGACGGACTTTCTCAGGTAACGGTCAACGCTATGCCTACGGCAACGCAGGCAACACCGAGTATTGCCGTAACCACGGGCGGTCTTATTACAGCCGCAGCAACGCAGACAGCAGGTTATGTTGCCGCAGGAACAAAGAGTGCGACAAAGCAGCTCACCACTCAGGCTGCAAAGACGGTTACTCCGTCAACTTCCAATCAGACGGCGGCGGAGAGCGGCGTATATACTACGGGTGCGATCACCGTTAAGGGTGATGCTAATCTTAAGGCGGCAAATATCGCAAAGGGCGTTTCTATCTTCGGTATAACAGGTACGCACGCGGGTGGCGGTAACGTTGCTACGGGATATGCATTGATCCAATACTCCAGCCAAAAAAAGTTTACTGTATCCGGTCTCGGATTTACGCCTTCCAACTTAATCTTAATGCTCGATTTTTATAGTACATTAGCCGAGGGTCAGGGGGCTGAATTAAGTGGACATGCGGCGATGGTACTCGGGGTGATGGCGGGCGAATGGAACATGTGTCAGTTCGTAAACACCGCCGGAACTCTTATTCAAGGTGAAGATTGGACGACATCATCATACATAAACTTAAATGTGAGTTTTAATTATGGCTCTTTTACTGTTGAAACAGCAAGTTCCGGATCGTTCAAATTCAAAATAGGCGGAGCATACCGATACGTCGCTTGGTAACGAGGTGAAATAAAAATGAAATACTATTACAAACAGTTAAACGAAAACGGCGAGATCGTTCTGCTTTTGGTGTATGACTTTATGCCGACTATTACTGATCCTCTTATCATAGAAATTACCGAGGAAGAGTATAACGCTATCATAGCAGAAATACGTGCTAATGAGCCTGAGCCCGAGCCGAGCGAGATGAAACTCAAAGCGCAAGCCTACGATATCCTAACGGGGGTGAGTGAATAATGAACAATATTCTTGAAAACGCGAGAGCGCAGAGGGAGGCTATTCTTGCCGCCGTTCCGGCGCTTGACGACAAGGTCGCAAGTACCGCTGTAGATCTCTTTCCGAAGCTGAAGGAGGACGGTGCTCTCGTTCCCGCCGGTACCCGTATCAATTGGAACGGCACACTTAAACGCGCTGCTGTTGATCTTTGGGATACGGCGGAAAATAATCCCGATAACGCACCAACTCTTTGGGAAGATATCGCATACCGCGAGGGTATACGCATCATTCCCGACACGATTACATCCGGCTTGGCATTTGCAAAGAATGAGCTTGGTTGGCGAGGCGACATTCTTTACAAGTCGACTATTGATGCAAATGTGTGGACTCCCGAAGCTTATCCTCCCGCTTGGGAAATTGTTGCAGAAAATTAAGAACGTGAGTCGTTCGCGCGGCGACAATCGGACTTAAAATAAAAAATTTTTTCAAAAACGAAAAGGAGAAAAATCTATGGAACACGAAAATGCTTACGCATCCAAGGGAGTCGGCGGCACAGCCCTCGGTCTCTCCATTGGTGCACTCGGTGCAGAGGTGCTTGGCGGCACTCTCGGCAATCTCTTCGGCGGTAACCGTAACTGCATGGGCAATGACGCACCCGTCAGCCGTTACGAGGCATCGCTCTCCGCTGAAAACGCAGAGCTTAAGACAGAGATCAAGCTCCGCGACAGCAATATTTACACAGACGGCAAGATTCTTGACCTCTATCGCTACGTGGACGGAAAGTTCGCAAACGTAGAGGCACAGATCAACGCTCAGGCTGTTTACAATGCGACCAACAATGCAGCTATCAACTGCATCAACGGTCAGGTTGCACAGCTTATGGCGCTGACCAAGCTTGTTGTACCCAACAGCTCGATCTGCCCCGGTTGGGGTAACGTAACCGTTACTCCCGCTACGGCACCTACGACCTAACGCGACCTAATGGGGGGCGGGGTAACCCGCCCTTTGCCTAAAGAAGGAGGGTGTTAAAAAATGAAGATCGAAAAAGCTGTTGAAGGTCTGACCAAGTACATCGAAGAGCGTATGTTCCCCGCCATGGTAAACTGGCAGAGAGTGGCTTTCAGGACCTTTATGAACCGAGTAAAGAGAAAGCCTGAATTACTTACAAACGGAGTTGTCCCTTTTCTGAACTTCTTTGAGTATGCTGACGAGATGGGCGACATCAACATTGACGAGCTAATCGCTGACTTCAAAGGGGCGGTGAGTGCAGAGGGAAATCTTGTGCTTGAGATCCCGATGCTTGGCTTGAAATACAGCCTCTCGCCTAATGACGCAGATGATTTGTGTCGATATCTAAAACATATGAATTAAGGAGCTGGAAATGATTTCAAGAAGATCGTGTGCTCTCCATCCGAGAGGAGAGTTAAAATGACTTGGGAAATATTACTCGGATTAATAACTGTGTGCGGCTTTCTGTTTACTCTTTGTACGCTTGTATTCAAGCTGTCAAAGACGTTGACAACTCTTGAGGCAGCCGTAACTGCTTTTACGGAATTCAAGAGCGACAGCAAGGTCGAGCACAAGGAGATGCACGATAAGCTTGAGGATCATGAAAAGCGTATTCAGACCATTGAAATCAAGATCGATAACGATCCAAATAATTAAAGAGGTGCAACTATGAAGAAAATCGATTGGGTAAGAAAACTCACATCTCGCAAGCTGTGGGTGGCATTGGCTGCCTTCATCTCAAGCCTTATTATTGCCTTTGGCGGTGGCGAGGAAGTCGCTGTAACCGTCTCCGGCGTGATTATGGCAGGTGCAACAGCTATTGCTTACATCGTAGGCGAAGGTCTGATCGATGCAGCGAACGCAGGCAATCCCACGCCCGAGGAAGATGAAGAAGACATTTAAGCTTGTTATCAGCGCGGGGCATTATCTTGGCAATCCCAAGGGATGCCTTAAATCTCTTGATCCCAACGAGACGAGAGAATGGGTGCTCAATGACCGTGTAGCGGACAAGCTCGAAAAGATACTTGCCGATTATGACGGGATAGAGATACTTCGCGTTGATGATACCACGGGCAAAAAGAATGTTACCCTCAAAGAGAGAACCGACGCAGCTAACGAATGGGAAGGAGATTTTTATCTGTCCATCCACCATAATGGCGGTGTCAAGGGCAGCAAGGGCGGCGGCATTGTTGTATACGTCTATACAAATCCGCAGGCTGCTTCCGTCGAGTGGCAGAAAGCTCTCTATGACTCTATGCTCAAGCACGGCGGGCTCAAAGGCAACCGTGCGACGCCTCTTGCAAGAGCAGATCTTCACGAGGTGCGCGAGACACGTATGCCGGCTTGTTTGTGTGAGCTAGGCTTCATGGACTCTTCAACAGACGTCCCCGTGATTCTGACCGAGGAATATGCGGACAATATGGCAAAGGCTATCGCAGAGGTTGTTATCGAAAAGAGCGGAGCTGTCAAAAAGAAGCACTTTTATCGCGTGATCGTGGGCGAGTACGCCGAGCAATCAAATGCTAAATACGTGCTTGATAAGCTCAAGGCTGCGGGCTATCATAACGCTTATATCGAATAATAATGCAGGGTCTTTGGACTCTGCATTGTTAATTTTATTATATTTTTCTACCTTTTTATATATAGCTTTGTAGAGAAATTAGAGAACTTTGTTTGTTTAAAACAGTCATAATGATGGACAATATGACACCCATATGACACAAAATGTGCAAATCGTTAGGATTTATCAATGGATTCAGTTCTCCAAGAGATAAGAAAAACCGAATATTTAACATTAGAAAAACCCTTGAAAAGCTTGATTTTTCAAGGGTTTTCTTTATTTTGTTGTTTGTCTAAAATCGTTAGAATTTGGAGGGATATGACACACATATGACACGTATATGACACACTATGATTTTAAAGATAGGCGGCTATGTGGTGTGTTGCCGCCTCATAGATTATTTAATTCCTCTCGGAGCTTCTCAAGCTCAAAGTGGGTATACACGATCTCGCCGATGCCTTTGCCGGAATGTCCTTGGATCTTCCGTCGCATAGCTTCGTCGAGCTTTTTTTCTTTCCACATCGTGGTGAAGGTATGGCGTGTATCGTCGGGAAGGTGTGCCGCGGTCTCGCCCTTGGCGTTGGTGTATTCAAGTATGCCTATGTCTCGGAGGATAGGAGTCCAAAAGGTGTTGACGTATGCACCGTGATTAGCAAAGAAGTCAAATCTGCTGCCGCTCAAATTGGTTATGAGGTATTCGGTGCCCTTGCTCATCCAATGCTTGAAGAAGGGGAGAGTCTTATCGTGGATCGGGACCTTTCGTGCGGCGTTGACGGTCTTACCCTTTTCGATGGTGAAGAATCCCGCCTCAAGGTCCACGGAGGAGCATTTGGTATTGAACAGCTCTCCCGGTCTTACTCCCGAATATATGAGCATCAGGATCACCTGAACGTATTCGTTGCCCTCTGACCATCTCCAAAGTGCGTTGATCTCTTCATCGGTGAAGCGATAATGCTTTGTGCTCTGCGTTTCTTTACCGATATCGAGGTACTCAACGATATGCCGGTCCTTTGGAATTATCTCGTGCATAACGGCAAAGTCGAATACTTGATTGAGCATAATCTTAAGCTTCTTGAGCGTGGGATAATTCTTGCCTGCGTTGTCGACAATGGCTTGGAGGTGTACGAGCTTGATCTCAGCCATCTTCTTATTATATATTGACTCGCAAAGCTTATAGGAAGCCTTGTAGCCGTTTATATTGGAGGCGCTTATCTCCTCAAATTTCTTTGCCGACCATCTTTCATAGACCTCCGCAAAGGTGATCTTATTTGCATCGAGATCGTAGGGGTTCGCGTTATATTCGGAGAGAGCTTGGAGGGCAAGCTGTCTTGTGGGGTAGTAGCCGATCGTAACGTAGGTCTGCTTGACTTTCTGCGTTGCCTCGTCCAATACCCACCCCACCGTCTTTCGTGCTCTCCACGGGTTTCTACGCTTGCCTGAGAGCTTTGATACGTTGCCGAAGCCGTTGGGTAGTCTCATTTGTGGTGCTCCTTTCTTGATATCTGTAAGAAAAAGTTTTTTGTTTACTAACTACAACCAGTATCTGCCGGGAGGAGTTAAATG
>JAZQSI010000193.1:0-4761 GCA_045629985.1 Eubacteriales bacterium | reverse complement strand
GTCCGCACAATCCAGAAGAAACTCAACGCTGAAAAATACAAACATTATCTGGATGGGGAATTCATCAGAACTCCTTCGGATGGAACCTGGTTGACCGAAGCAGCCGTTGAGTTTTTGAAATCGACCTTTCGGAGCAAAGCCGTGGCTGGTGTCATCACTTCGGAACGATATGAGCGTGAAATTTATGAACTTAAGCAGAAACTTTTTGATACGCAAGAGAAATTCACTGCGTATGTCGCCAATGCTACACCATTGCTGCAGAAAGCTTCTGAACAGTTAGCGTTGGCGGAACGTTCCGGGGAATACAAAAAAAAAGCAGACGAGCTGGAAGCTCAGAACGGCGTTTTAAACGCCGAAAAAGAAAAATTAGTGTTAGAGGTCGAGGAAGAGAAAAAAGCTCGTCAGGAGGCTTCTGAGAAGCTTTCAGCTTTTGAAAAGATGTCGATAATGAATTTTGTGAAATTTAAATTTAAGAAAGGCAAGAAGCAGCATGGAACAGAAAGTTAAAGAATTGATTAAAGAACTGCAAGAGAGAGGGGAATCAAAATATTCAATTAAACCTAGGAAAGATCCTGAAGCAACGGTCAACGTTTGGTATGTCATTGCGAAGTTAGAGGAAATTCTTTTAGGGGATAAGAAACATGCGCACGTGGATCAGGAAGCTTAAGCGCTGGTGGGCGTTTAGGAACCTGCCTTGGACGTGTCAGCATTGCGAAGTCCTCGGAATCTGCCGGGATGAACACAATGCCTGGAAGTGCCGGCACGGATGCGAGTTTTTAAAAAAAGAAAAATGACGCACCGTTCGACACATTCTCCTATACCCATTGGGGTATAATAGAGCCTGCAGAAAGGATGATGAAAGATGAACAAGAAAACAGACGACATTCTGAAGGCTGTAGCGACCCGTCACGGCGTTTCAGAGGATGAGGTAAGGGAAACACTCCTGGACGTCGTCAAACCTCTTACAAGCGATTCTGAGAGCTCTGAGGTGAATCTGGAACGATTCCTGAAGGATCTGGCAGATGATGCGCAGGAGAATCGAATGAAACTTCTCTGTGCCCGGGATGTCATCCTGGCGTACTTGATGGATATGAAACTCTCCGTTGAGGAAGCCGAAATGGTGCTGCAGATGTGCCAGAGTGAAATCGATGCCGCCCTGAATCGTAGTACGTTTGATGTCCTGTAAGACATGTCATACAGGTGTCAGACAGATTTCTACTTGAAATATTCAGAATATTCTGATAAAATGAGAGCGCAGTCTTTTGGAATGTTATTCAAAAGAGCAACCTTTCTGACTCCCGGGACCATTCCCCGGGAGTTTTTCTTTTGTGCTATACTGAACATGACACACTTTCCCGGAGCTGACCCTTGAGGTCGGCTCTTTTTATATGATCATTGAACAATGAACACTAGGGGGAGTGTCGTAGTGTACTCCCCTCGATTCTGCTGTCGCAGGGTATGGGGATGCCCGTCTGCGGACGGTCTTAAATCGGCTCATAAAAAATTTTTTAAGAATTTTTTGGATTTCCTTTTATAAGTCGGTATATTACTTATAAAGGCCTCGCCGATTGAGAGCGCCAATAGTAGGTTTTTACAAACTGCGTTTATAAAAACCATTGGCGCCGGCTGCGGCCGGAAGGAGGTGGCGTCGATGCCCAAACTATATGCTCGCCAGACGGCTCTCACAAGTGTTGGGGGTCGCATCGACTACATCAGCAATCCTAAACGTCAAGAAAATCTTCTTGCCGTTCACGATGGTGCTGATGCTGCTTACTGGCAGAGGCTTGCCCAGGAGTGCAAGCTGGCCAGCAAGCATATTGACCCTAAACAGAATAAAAAATCTGTTCAGGGTCGAGAGCTGACTATGCAGCTCTCCAACAGTCTCTTGCAGAGACTATCTCCGGAGGAAATTGCTCGCACGCTTGCAGAAAGCTTCGAGCAAAAATATAACAGACCGTGTGTTGTTGCAGTTCACTTTAACAAGAAAAAAACAAACCTACACGCGCATCTGATTTATGCCGAAAGAGAACTTTTGAAAGATCCAAAAGAAAAGATAGCTCCGAGAGCACTTTTCTTTGATGAAAAAGGAATCCGTCAATACAAAAAAATAGCAATCCTTGATGAAGACGGAAAACTTCGTCCTGGATGCAAGATTGTAAAAAAGGGAGAAGTTTATGAGCGCCGATTGTTTGGGCCGGTTGATCAGAGCTTCAGCAGTAAGGCTTGGTTGAAAGAAGCAAAAAGCGAATGGCTGTTGCCTCTTCAGAACGGTGTACTTCGAGGTGATGTTGAAATAACAGAATACAATCCTGAAACAGGAGAACTCCCTCAACAGCATGTTGGAAAAAATGTAGAATACGGTTCTCCCGAAATTGCTGCAACAATAGAGGCTTATAACGAAGATGTAAAACAATTTAATCAGCTTGTTCGGGAAGGTTTTGTTACAAAAGAAAACGCATTGTTTGTCCAAGAAAAAGAGAAACATATGAGAAGAGATAAGGGAAAGATTTTGCATCGAGTTCTTGGCCGTCTTCTTGAGATGTATAAGAATTATAAAGAGCGCATCCCGGGAACTTTATCAGAAACAGAAAAAGAAAATAAATCATCTTTAAAAGATAAAATTCTTAAGGCAAAAGAACGCGCTACTCTTCCTAGTTCTGCAGAGCCGGAGAAAGAACAAGAACATTAAAACACTCATCGGGTGTATAAAATACTGAATTTTCAGAAAACTCTTGACACGTGCAAGGGTTTTCTTTATAATTAAAAGTGTAAAATTAACTTCATTGATAATCTAAGCCCCTATATAGAATTTTGACGACTGCTGCAGAACCGTGCAGTTTTTATTTAGAACAAAAGTGTAAAATTAACTTCATTGATAATCTAAGCCCCTTATAATATAAAAGGCGATTGTTGTCGAGAGGGAGAAAGGCGGAGTGAGGATAGGGGTAAGCGGAAGGTTGTGGGAACGGTGTGTAAACCCAGAGGGTTTTCCACGGTTTCCATAGCCTGGAGCAGGGGGAATGGAGAGAGGTGCCTTTCTCTTTATCTTTTGCTCTCTCCTTCCCCCTATAAAATCTGGAGGTGTTTTGTGTTGGAAGAACTACATACATATTGGGAGGTTATTTCTGTTCTGAATTCTCAGTTTCCGGAAGTGTCGGGATGTGATTTTTACAGAGAAGTATTTCCGGGTTGTGCGGATTCTACAGAATGTCATCAGGACTATTCTCACCCTGCTGCTATATTCATTTGCTACGATGAGGATTTAGGGTATAAGCTTCATCATCAGATCTATTCTGATACGTGGGAAGATGATTATATGCGCTGGGTAGAGAGAAAAGATTGTTGTGTGTGCGGTGGGTTGGTTTATCGTGGAAATCGAAATTTATTAAATAATGCACAGCGTATGAATGCCTTGATTTTTGATTTGGATGGTGTGGGAGAGCACGAGATCCGGAATTTATTATATCGTTTTGAATTTGAACCTGAGAAGCTTAGAAGCCTTCCGGTTCCAACGTTCTTAGTAGCTTCCGGAACAGGCGTGCATTTGTATTATGTTTTTGAAGAGCCGATTGATTTATTTCCGAACATCAAGGTACAGCTAAAGAGCTTGAAGCATGATTTAACTTTTAAGCTTTGGGAGTACAAAGCAACATCAACCATCAAAAGTATTCAGTATCAGTCGATTAACCAGGCGTTTCGGATGGTTGGAAGTATGAATGAAAAACACGGGGTTGAGCTTCGAGCTTTTCGGACAGGGGAACCGGTGACGCTAGATTATCTGAACCGGTATGTTATTGACAAGAAAAATCAGGTGGATACTCAAAAGCGTTTCAGACCTTCCAAAATGTCTCTTGAGGAAGCGAAAGCAACTTGGCCGGAATGGTATCAAGAAGTTATTGTCAACGGCAATAAAAAATTAAAAAAATGGGATATTGCCGGCAAGGTGAATGGTTCTGATCCGTATGCACTTTATCATTGGTGGTTGAAACAGATTGACCAGATTAAGGGCGGACACCGGTATTTCTTTTTGATGTGTCTGGCTATCTATGCTTGCAAATGTGATGTTCCAAAATCGAAGCTCCGGGCGGATTTAGAAGACGCATACAAAAAATTAAAAGCAGTAGAACATACGAATCCGATGAAGCGTGAGGATATTAAGAGTGCGCTGGAGGCGTACTCAAAAGAATATTATAATTTCACGATTGCAGACATTGAGAAGCTTACCGAGGTGCGTATTGAACGAAACAAGCGTAATGGTCGAAAACAAAAGGATCACATGCGTAGAATTACTCTTTTGCGTGATGACGATTATCCGAATGGAGAATGGCGAAATAAAGAAGGACGTCCGAAAGGTTCCGGAACGGCTCAACAGAAAGTGCAGCAGTTCCGAGCTGAGCACCCGGAGGCTTCTGTGACGGAAGTGTCTCGTGCTCTTAAGATTAGTCGTCCGACCGTTTATAAATGGTGGGATTGACTTTTCAGAAAATTATGATAAAATAGTATTATAAGAGTAGTCGCGAATAGTCGCGTCAATGTTCGCGGAGGTGTGAAATGTACGAAAAAAATGGGAAATTATACAATGTAAAGCTAAATGACTTTGCAGATGAAAATGCGGTAAGTGTCCGCACAATCCAGAAGAAACTCAACGCTGAAAAATACAAACATTATCTGGATGGGGAATTCATCAGAACTCCTTCGGATGGAACCTGGTTGACCGAAGCAGCCGTTGAGTTTTTGAAATCGACCTTTCGGAGCAAAGCC
>JAZQSI010000192.1:0-6171 GCA_045629985.1 Eubacteriales bacterium | reverse complement strand
GTTCAACCGTAACTTTGCAAACAAGATATGGAACGCATCGCGCTTTGTTATGATGAATCTTAAGATTGACGCTTGCACGCTTCCGAAGACAGCAGACCTTGCTATGGAAGATAAGTGGATTCTTTCAAAGTACAATACTCTAGTTTCGGAGATTACGGATAATCTTGATAAATTTGAGCTCGGAATTGCTGCGCAGAAGCTTCAGGACTTCATCCGCGATAACTATTGCGACTGGTATATTGAGCTTGTAAAGCCGCGTCTTTCTGACGATGCGGATGCAAAGAGCCGCGAGGTAGCAGAGAATGTTCTTTGCTATGTTCTTTCAAATACTCTCAAGCTTCTCCATCCGTTTATGCCGTTTATAACTGAAGAAATCTGGCAGACTCTTCCGCACGAAGGCGAGTCAATTATGATTTCAAAGTGGCCTGAATATTCGGATGACCTTAAGTTCGCTGAAGATGAGAGCAATATGGAAATTCTCATGCAGGCAATCCGCAGCATAAGAAACCGCCGCGCAGAGATGAACGTTGCTCCCTCAAAGAAAGCACAGCTTATCGTAATTGCGGACAACGACAAGACAAAGGCTGTCTTTGCTCTTGGTGATGCGTTCTTCAAGAAGCTTGCTTCCGCATCTGACGTCGTCTTTACCGATGGGGTAGAGGATACATCAAAGATGGTTTCTGTTGTTACGGATGGAGCAAAGCTCTTCATTCCGATGAATGATCTTATTGACGCTGAAGCTGAAATCGCTCGTCTTACTAAAGAACGAGAGAAAGCTGAAAAGGATTTCAATATGATCAACGGAAAGCTCAGCAACGCAGGCTTTGTTGCAAAAGCTCCTGCAGCGGTTGTTGAGGCAGAACGCGAAAAGCTTGCGAAGGTAACTGCACTTATTGCAAATATCGACGAAAGCATCGCAAAACTCAAGGCATAAAGTCATAAAAATTAAGACGCAGACGTATTACTTTTGTAGTATGTCTGCGCTTTTTTTATGCTTTTTGTGCGGTTTTGTCTAAATTGCCAAAAGACGCGAGGCTGGTATTTTGAAAAAGTTTACAAAATGCACAAAATTTCTCTTGTAATTTTACGCAGCATGTTATATAATTTAATAAAAGTTAATATTTGCTTAACAATTTAAGCAAACAGTTAACCATTCGTATTAAAGGAGAGTAGAAGCAAATGAAAGCATACCCCGTAGAAAAAATTAGAAATATCTGTCTGTTAGGGCACGGTGGCGACGGAAAGACATCGCTCGTTGAAAGTTTGCTCTATATGACGAAAAATATTGACCGTCTCGGTAAGGTTTCCGAAGGAAATACCGTCTCCGACTTTGATGCGGAGGAAATCAAGAGGAAGTTCTCAGTTTCCACATCTGTCGTTCCGGTTGAGTTTTATGACCATAAGTTCAACTTCCTCGATACACCGGGATACTTTGACTTTGTAGGTGAAGTTCATCAGGCAATGCGCGTGGCTGATGCTGCAATTATCGTATGTACTGCAAAGACGGGCGTTCAGGTAGGAACAGAGCTTGCATGGAAGAAAGTCAACGAAAAGAAAATGCCGCGTATGTTCTACATCGGAAAGATTGATGAAGAGAACGCGCGCTACTATACAGTTTATGAGCAGCTTCGTGAGAAGTTCGGCGTTTCTGTTTGTCCGATGGTTATTCCGGCTATCATCGACGAGAAGATTGTTGGTATTATCGACCTTATCCCGATGAAGGCTTATGAGCTTAAGGACGGCGCTGCTGTCGAGATGCCGATTCCGCCCGAGTGCATGGAAAAGGCTCTTATGGTCAGATCCCAGATTGCTGAATCGGTTGCTGAAACTTGCGAAGAGTATATGGAAAAATACTTTGCAGGTGAAGAGTTTACGATTGACGAATATATGGACGGCGTAAAGCGCGGCGTTATGGAAGGTACTCTTGCTCCGGTATTTACAGGTTCCGCATATACGGGTATTGGTAGCCTTGCTCTTCTTCGCGGACTTGTCGGATACTCTCCGTGTCCGATTGATGCTCCGAAAGATATGGCTGTTACGGATGACGGCGAGCTTGTTGAGATTACGGTCGGTGATCATGACGGCGCTTTGGCGGTTATCTTCAAGACAGTTTCCGACCAGTACGGTAAGTTCTCTTTCTTCAAGGTTCTTTCGGGTAGTGTTAAGGGCGATATGGCTCTCTTTAATCCGAGAACGAATGAGAACGAAAAGATAGGTCATATCTATCAGGTAATAGGTAAGAAGCGTGTTGATGCAACGGAAATCACGACGGGTGATATCGGCGCAGTTGCAAAGCTTGCAGACGCTCGCACGGGTGATACACTCTGCTCACCCGATAAGAAGGTTCACCTCCATGGTATCAACTTCCCGACACCCACATATTCTCTCGCAGTCAACCCGAAGGTAAAGGGCGGTGAGGAGAAGATTGCTTCAGGTCTTGCGCGTCTTGCGGAAGAAGACGTCACATTCAAGACAGTCAATAACTCTGAGACACGCCAGTTTGTTGTCACGGGTTACGGCGATATGCATATCGATATTCTTTGCTCAAAGCTCAAGAGCCGCTTTAATGTAGAGGTTGACCTCGCAGAACCGAGAGTTCCGTATCGCGAAAAGATTCGTAAGAGTGTCAAGGTTCAGGGTCGTCATAAGAAGCAGTCCGGCGGTCACGGTCAGTTCGGTGATGTTTGGATTGAGTTCCAGCCGGGCGATGTAGAAGAACTCGTATTCGAAGAGAAGATTGTTGGCGGCGCAGTCCCGAAGAACTTCTTCCCGGCTGTTGAAAAGGGTCTTCGTGATTCTGTCAAGAAGGGCGTTCTCGCAGGTTTCCCGGTTGTTTATCTTAAGGCAACTCTTGTCGATGGTTCTTACCACGATGTTGACTCCTCTGAAATGGCATTTAAGGTTGCGGCAAATCTCGCGTATAAAGCAGGTCTTCCGCAGGCAGACCCGGTTCTCCTCGAACCGATTGGTTCTCTCAAGGTCTATGTTCCGGACGACTACATGGGCGATGTCATCGGCGACCTCAACAAGCGTCGCGGAAGAATCCTCGGTATGAATCCGCAGGGCGACGGTCAGTCTATCGTTGAGGCAGAAGTCCCGATGGCTGAGATGAACACATACACAATCGACCTTCGTTCGATGACACAGGGCAGAGGTTCATTCGAGTTTGCATTTGAGAGATATGAAGACGCTCCGATGAACGTTCAGCAGAAGATTATGGAAGAAAGAAAGGCATACCTCGAAGAGGACGAATAAGATTTATAAAGCTCCCGTTACTAAAAACGGGAGCTTTTTTCGTATTGATATTTCTGTTTGCTTTTGGTAGAATGGGGGAAGTAAGGGAGATGTAAATATGAAAGATAAGCTTACACGAGAATATATCAACGCCGTAAAAATTATAGATTGTAAGAATTGCGATAACCCTGAAATCCTTCTTGAAAACAAATACAACCAGGCTGTTATTTCGAAAATTCCCGGTTGTGTAGTCAGAAAAGGCGGATATATTCTTATGGACTTCGGTCGAGAGCTTCACGGCGGTATAAATCTTACCATTCACCATACAACGAATGAGGAGAACGGACGTGTGCGCGTTGTGTTCGGCGAGAGTATCTCCGAAGCTTTAAGTACGCTTGGTGAGAAGAACGCAACAAATAACCACTCTCTCCGCGATATAACTGTCGAAGTGCCGTTTCTTTCAAGTAGCGACATCGGAAAAACAGGCTTCCGTTTTGTAAAAATAGAGGTACTCTCTGATGAGCTTGAAATCAAGAGTGTTACCGCCATCGCTATCTATAAGGATATAGAATATAAAGGGGAGTTTGAGTGCGACAACGCGCTTCTGAATAAAGTCTGGAAGACGGGAGCATATACGGTGCATCTCAATATGCAAGACTACCTCTGGGACGGTATAAAGCGTGACCGCCTCGTGTGGATTGGCGATATGCACCCTGAAACTTCTATTATCTCTGCTGTATTCGGGGAAGACGATTGTGTTATGAGAAGCCTTGATCTTACTCGTGACGAAACGCCCGTTTCAGAGTGGATGTGCGGGATGCCGACATATTCAATCTGGTGGATGAAGATTCATAGGGATTGGTACTATCAGAACGGAGATTTTGAGTATCTGAAAGAACAGAAGGAATATATCTTCGCGCTTCTCAAAAAGCTCTTTGAGCTTATAAACGATGATGGAACAAACAACATAGAGAACAAGTTCGTCGATTGGTCGAGCTGTGACACTCCTGCTGCAGAAAGCGGAGTGCACGCAATGCTCCATATTGCCATGACGACAGGTAGCGAGCTTTGCGAGATTTTAGGAAATGAAGAGCTTTCAAAAGAGTGTATTCGAAACCTTGAAACGCTTAAAAACTACCACCCCGATTACGCAGGCAATAAGCAGATGGCAGGACTTCTTGCGTATTCGGGCGCGGAAGATATAAATAAAATAATGGCATTTCTTAAGAAAGAGCCGCTTTCGGGTCTTTCGACTTTCCTTGGATTTTATGTGCTCAATACCTATGCAATGGCAGGGGAGATTGACGGCGCACTCAATATAATTGAAAACTACTGGGGAAGAATGTTTGACTTCGGTGCGACAAGCTTCTGGGAGGACTTTGACCTTGAGTGGACGAAAAATGCTTATGGCATAGATGAAATTCCAAAGGACGGCAAGAGCGATATCCACGGCGACAACGGAAAGTTCTGTTATCTCGGCTTCCGCCACAGCCTTTGTCACGGCTGGTCAGGCGGTCCTACGGCGTTTCTTTCAAGATACGTCCTCGGTGTTGAAGTGCTCGCTCCGGGATGCAGAAAGGTAAGAATCTCTCCGATGCTCGGAAAGCTTAACTTTGTGCGAGGAAAGTATCCGACTCCGTTCGGTGAAATAGAGATCGAACACAGACGTGAGGGCGGAAAAATAATAACCGCAGTAAAGGCACCAAAAGAAGTTGAAATCATAGAATAGAATCACAAGGTATTTGTGCTGTAAAAAAACCGCAGGGGAATTGCCTTTGCGGTTTTAATGTTGCTTTTTTTTATCATAACTGATATAATCTTTTTTAGTTTTGTTTTAGGAGTATATATAATGAAAAAAGTCGAAACGCTTGCAAAGCTTGCGCTCTTCCTCGCAACTGTGATATGGGGAAGCTCGTTTGTAATAATTAAAGATGCCGTAAATCTCATCACGCCGAATTTCCTTATGGCAATCCGCTTTACCGGTGCATTTATAGTTCTTTCTGCAATCTTCCATAAGAAACTACTCGGCATAACGCGTGATATGCTGTGGCGAGGCGCGATTATGGGCGCTTGCCTCTTTTTTGCTTACTTCTTCCAAACACTTGGCGTTATGCGGACAACACCCGGCAAGAATGCGTTTTTGACTGCGATTTACTGCGTTCTCGTTCCGTTTATGGCGTGGGTTATGGGGTCAAAACGCCCTGACAGATGGAACATAATAGCGGCGTTCATTTGCATTACGGGTATAGGTCTTATCTCTTTGCAGAAGGATTTTTCAATGGGGCTTGGTGATGCGCTCACGCTCGTTGGAGGATTTTTCTATTCGTGCCATATGGTTGCGGTTGCAAAATACGGCGAAGACCGTGACCCTGTTGTTATGACGATTTTGCAGTTTGCGTTTGCTGCCTTGATTTTCTGGGTTGCCACATTCTTGTACGATGGCGGAGTGAAACCCATTCCGTTTAAGGTTGTCCCGTCTATTGCTTACCTCTGCCTTTTCTGCACGGGTGCGGCGCTTCTTCTCCAGAACTTCGGGCAGAAGCACACTTCTCCCTCTGCGGCAGCGCTTATACTTACTTTTGAATCAGTTTTCGGAACTGTGTTCTCGGTAGTTATGGGCAGGGAAGATTTAAACTTTCGTATAGTTCTCGGTTTTGCACTTATCTTCCTCGCGGTAGTTGTTTCAGAAACAAAACTTTCGTTCCTGAAAAAGAAGAAAGGAGAGGATGTTGAATGTCAGTAATTAATGCAGTTGACTCGTTCCTTCCGTGGGTGTTTTCGCAAATACAGACTCCGTTTCTTGATTCGGTAATGATTGCTCTCTCGTTTCTTGGAGATGGCGGACTTATCTGGATTGTGGCAATCGTTGCGATGCTTATTTCGAAAAAATACCGACGCGCAGGAATTGCGGCGGCGATATCGCTTCTTCTGTGTTTT
>JAZQSI010000191.1:0-4689 GCA_045629985.1 Eubacteriales bacterium | reverse complement strand
ACTGCAGGTACATCGGACTTCTCGCCCTCTGTTACTTCAACTGCATCTGTTACATCTGCCCAAGTCCAGAAGCTGTATGTGCTGTCGTAGCTTACTATCTCGTTGTTCTTCTTCCAGCAGACAAAGTTTGCTGCATCAGATGTCTCGTTTACAAGCGTGCTTGCAACACCTGCTGTTTTATCCTTAAAGAGCTTGTAGTAGTCGCCGAGCTTTCTGTTCGGTTCAGCATCAAATGTTCCTTTATCTTTTTCCATAAGCTGTCCTGCTGTGCTGAAGTACTCTGTAAGCTCTTCGTTCACATCAGCATACTTTGCGAAAATCGGTGTGTTTGTTCCTGCTGTGAACGTATATGTAGCCGCGTCAGAGATCATTCTGCCGGAGTTTCCGTTGTACCAGTAGAGGAACTTGAGTGTCTCGGAGTCTTTCGCCTTGAGCGTTACTGTTGAGCCAATCGTTACGCTGTTTATGATACCTGCTGTTACTGTGCTTTCAGAAAGGAGCAACTTTGCATCAGGCGAAACTACGCCATCTACGATTGCCGTGAGAGCAATTGAAACGTCCTTGTCTGTGATTTCCGCATTCGGGTGAGCAACTGTTACTGTTTTGACTATAGGAGTCTGTGCTACACCTGCAACATACGGAGTAAATGTGATGTTTGCTGTTCCTGACTTGAGGGCAGTAAGCGTGTATTTGTAATTCTGCGCATTCATAAATTCACTTGCAGATACACCACTTACTTTCACAACACTTGCATTATCAGATGTAATTGTCATGTAATCTTTGAATGATGCAGGGTTAATATCCTTGCCGCCATTGCTTGTAGCCATTGCATTTTCAAAGTTGAGATTTTTGCCCGTTGAAAGTTCAACCTTTGCTGTCAACGCAACCTCTTCACCGATTGAAAGAACAGGAATATTAGTCTTAAGCTCTGTTGCTGTCGGTGCTGCGTTCAACTTGGTAAGCTTAAACTCATTAAAGTAGAAGTTTGCTCCGTTGGTTCCTTCACGGAAGTTGAAATAGAACTTATTTGCGAAATCTCCGCTCTTGAGGTAAACGGGGTTGAAAACAACCGGAGTTCCTGTTTTATGAACAGTTCCTGTTAAATCAAGGTCACCAAGATAAAATGAAGAACCGTCAACCACAGAATATACCGAAGCCTTGAGGGGATCTTCCGCATCTGCCTTATAGCTCGGGAGATACCATCCATCTTCGGGAACTGTAACATCAAGTGCTACTCGACGAGATTTTGTGGAGTCTGCATCCCAGTTAGCATTTACTGCGGTTTCAATTCCCATTGTGCTGGTTGCACTTTTGTTCCAACCCCAAGACTGACCGTTAGTTGCATCAGCTTTCCAATATGTCGGGTGTCCCTCAGCTGCCATAATATTTGCGTATGTTGCATGAGGAAGTTCACCTGCATCAATAAGAATATCTCCGGTTACGTTAAGTGTTTTTGTTGTAGCCATAGCTGTCTGCTTGACTCCGCCGACAACAGGTGTTACGGTAAGCGTTACCGTTCCTGCGCTGATTGCAGAAACTGTATGTGTGACAGCATCAACCTTCGTCACAGCTGCAATGTACGGATCAGAAGATGTAACATCCATGTAATCCACTGTACTTGCACCGAGAGACTTGCCTGTAGCAGCATCCGCTGCATAAATTGCGAAGTCAAAGGTGCCGACATCATCAGAAACTGCGAGAGTAGAACCGTCAACTGTTCCTTTTTCTCCCGCAACAAGAGTTTTAGGAGCTACAACAGAAGAGTTCACAATAACCGGAGTTTCGTTTACTGCCTTGAGTGTGATTTGTTTAATGTATGTGTGTGAAGAATTAGTATCATATGATCCGTCCGTCTTAAGACGCGGATAGCGGCAACCCAAGAGAAGCGTATGGGTGCCTTTACCAAGATAAACGGGGTTCATCTCTTCGCCAGTAACGTAAGTTGCATCTCTCTCACCAAGATATTTAACTTCCGTACCGGAAATGATGTAAATTGAGAAAAGTTCTCCATTTACTTTTACAGAAAAATCAACCACCGGACGATACCAGCCTGCCTGGTCTTCATCAATGGTGATATCGAAAGCAAATCTGTTGTGTGTAGAATCAGTAGCGGTTTCTGATTTTGAGCCACATACATAGCTTTCCCAGTTTGTACGATGGTTGAGATAGCGAAGACCAAAGTTACCGGCTCTTGCCTGCCACGCAATTATACTACCAGGAGCACCGATTGCGCTGAGAGAGATGCCGCTCGGCATATAGCTTTTAATTGCATCGCCATGTGTGGCATCGCTAAAGTAGTACGAAAACTGTGATGCCTGCAACAGATCGTCGCTGACCGACTTTGCAGCTGTGGCAAAATCGAAGACGATGTCTGCGTTGTCACCGTCTGCAGCGAAGGCGATGCCTGCCGGAAGCATAGCAACAACCATTACGACTGCAAGCAGTGCGCTGAGAAATTTCTTCATTTTGTTTTCCTCCTGATATAAAAATTATACCGAGTACAAATTTATATAAATCCGCAATGCGGAAATATACACAAAAATTATTTATAAGACGCCAAACAGGAAAGTACTGCCCATAGACAACTTTCTAATATAAATCATTTTATCAAATGTGCAATTAACTTACAAGAACTCTTTTTCTATAAAAAGTGTCCTTTTTTATTTCTCACGCTTGCTCTGCGGTATTTTTAAAAAGATTGCGAAAATGCACCGAAACTGGTTTTATTATATCACGAATCAGACGATTGAATTGCAGATGTCTTAAACATATATTGCAAATATTTTAATTTTACGGTTTTGCGTTCTCCATCATTGTCCGATTTTCGGAAGGAGAACGTCCTCCCCTACATCTTCAATTATTAAAAAAGAGCTATGGATTTCTCCATAGCTCTTTTCGAGTTGTTTTTGCGGTGTGGGACGTTTTAACATCCCTTATTTAATGTAATCAAGTACTCTCTTGAGAAGTACTGCAACTTCTGCACGTGTTGTCTTGTCATTGCCTGCGAGGCTTTCGCCCTTGCCGTTGACAAGTCCTGCTTCTACAAGTGCTTTTACTGCATCACGTGCATAGTCTGCTATATCTTCATAGTCAGCAAATGACGTTACGTCAATTCCCTCAACTGCCTTAAGCTCTGCACCACTGTTTACGAGTGCGCGGTGGAGAATTACCATCATATCCTGACGGGTGATTGTATTCTTCGGTGCATACTTGTTATCACCGATTCCGCCAACAAGACCTGTGTTTCTTGCTACTGCGAGTTCCTTTGCAAAGTAATCTGCATCCGATACGTCTGCAAAGTTCTCTGCGTTCTCGCTTTCAAGCTTGAATGCGCGAACAAGGAGAATTGCGTAGTCTGCACGGGTGATGTTATTTGCGGGTGCGAATGTGCTTTCGCTTGTTCCCTTGATGATTCCTGCTTCTGCAAGAGCGTTGATTGATTCCTCTGCCCATGCGTGGTTTCCAAGGTCGCGGAATCCCTTTGCTTCTGACGGTGCATCAGGCTCATCTGTCGGATCTTCCGGATCAACAATGGGTTCATCGGGTTCGACTGCCGGAGGAACATCTGCACCTCCACCGCCACCACCGCCGCCTCCACCTGATGTGGAGCCGCCTGTGGTTGAACCGAATACTTCTACTTCAAAGTAGACTGTTGAGATTCTTCCTAATGAGTCAACCGCGTCAATTGCTACGAGATTCTTTCCGAGCTGTGTTGATGAAGGCTTCCAGCTGAATGTGCCGCTTTCCTCGTCAAACGATGCACCTCTCGGAAGTGTTCTTGCACGGTATGAAACCGTGAGGTTTCCAAGCGACGGTATTGCGTTGACCTTTAACGTGAGCATGCTTCCTGCGGAAACTGTCTGCTCGCCGACCGGGTCGAATACCGGAGCTCCGTTATCTTCGTAGCTCATCGGAATCTCGAAGGTCTTGCCTTCCTCGATATCATAAATATATCCCTTGGACTGGTCGAAGAGGTCAACGTATGTGTCAATGGTTGAGTAGGATCCGAGATCAATTCGTGCGTTTCTCGAGTCGCGCATCTCAACGCCCCAGACCATATATGATGAGTTGCCCGCGCGGTCGCGCTCGATGTTCATCATTCTGTCAACGAGGTCTTCTGCCTCTTCAGCCGTCAGGTCGCGGTCGAATGTTACATCAACCCAGTTATCAAGTGAGAGTTCTCTCTGGAAGTCTGTTACGACACCTGTTATTACGGCTTCTGCAGACTCAACCTTGCTTTCGCCTTCGCCGAGGACTGAACCGTCGTTTAAGTAGCTGTAAACATTATCACCATTTGCATTTACCGTCCACACGCCGACAAAGCCTGAAAACTCAAAGCCATATCCTGTTTCGGTATCTGTGATGCGATATGTGTTGTCCTTGTTTGATGCATAAACAACATAGTCGATTCTGCCGTCATCAAGAACTACTTTGACCGCCTTTGCATAGTCAAGATCAGTTCCCTCTCCTGCAATCTTCGAAACTGTAAGAGTTTCGCTCTTGATGTCTACGATGTAACGATTACCCTCTCTATACGGCTCGTAAATGCCTGTGAAGAGCGAGTCGAGATTTGTACCCTTGCGACGAATGAGGACTCTTTCGAGGTTGCCGACAACCTCATTCTCCTTCTTTCTCTGCGGCTGTGTGCTGACTAATGAGACCTCGTCTGCATCAAAGTCGTTGAGCATT
>JAZQSI010000190.1:0-12728 GCA_045629985.1 Eubacteriales bacterium | reverse complement strand
AGAATGAGCGGAAACAAGCTTTTTAATATGTATTCTGCGACAAAGCCGGTCACCGCAACCGCAGGACTTCAGCTTTACGAAAAGGGCTATTTCCTCCTTGACGATCCCGTTTATGACTTCATCCCCGAATTCAAAACCATGTTCATCAAGGATTCGGACGGAAACATCCGTGAAGCGAAGAATACGATTACGATGCGCGACCTTTTCGCGATGACTTCGGGCATCTCATACGACGTGGGTTCCCCCAATATCGAGGAGGCAAGGCGCGTTACAAACGGAAGAATGGACACGCTCACCGTCGCAAAATACATTGCGAAGAACCCGCTTCTCTTTGAGCCGGGTACCGGCTGGGAATATGGACTTAATCACGATGTTCTCGGCGCGGTAATCGAGGTCATCACGGGTAAGAAATTCCGCGATTACGTAAAAGAAAACATCTTCGAACCCCTTGAGATGAATGATTCTTACTTCCATTGCGATGATATTATCGACCGCGTTGCAAAGCAGTACCGCTACCATAATTCGGATGAAACCGACCTCGTTAAACTCCAGATGCACTCTGACAACACGAAGGAGGGCTGGATTGAGCAGATTGACAATCACCCCTATCTTACTCTCGGCCCTGAGTTTGACAGCGGCGGAGCGGGCATTACATGTTCGGTTTCCGACTACTCAAAGTTTGCAACAGCTCTTGCAAACGGCGGTGTCGGCAAAAACGGAGAGAGCATTATCTCCCTCGGCACAATCGACCTTATGAGAACAAATCACTTGAACGAAAAGCAGATGGCGGACCTCTCTTACCCCCAGCACCGCGGCTACGGCTACGGGCTTGGCGTTCGCACGATGGTCGACAGAGTAAAGAGCGGTTCAAACGGAAGCTACGGCGAATTCGGTTGGGGCGGCGCGGCAGGCGCGTTCGTTTTCATTGATCCTGACCGCAGGCTCTCGCTCTTCTATGCTCAGCATATGCTCAATCCTCACGAAGAATACATCATACCAAGAATACGCAATGTTTTATACACTTGCCTTGACAGATAAAGGAAATTTTTATGCTTTCACTCATATTCGGATACACAGCTACCGTAATTTCAATCATCGGATTCCAGCTCAAAAAACAATGGCAGATTATTCTTTCGCAGTGCATCTCAAACCTTATGGTTGCACTCAGCTACATTGTTCTTGACTTTTCAAACATGGCAGGCGGTATAGTCTGCATGGTCGGCGCACTGCACACGTTTATAAACTTTCTTTTCTTCAGAAAAGACAGGATGCCCCCGAAGGTTATAAAGTACATATTCCTTATCCTTTACCTTTCGTCAGCGGCGTTTACGATTTACCTCGCAGGAAAAGTCAACTTCCCGTATGACTTTATCCCGCCCGTTGCGTCAATCTTCTTCCTCCTCGGAGTAAGCACAAAGAATCCGAAGACGACGAGAGGACTCTTCTTCATAAATATCCTTTTCTGGATTACTTATGACCTTCTCGCAAGCCCGATTGCGCTTGCAAACCTCTGCACACATCTTCTCACCTTTGGCTCCCTCGTTGCAGGAATCATCCGCTACGACATTCTTAAAAAAGGCGTGAAGAAAGAACAAGAAGAAAATATATAAATTTATATAAGGAGAGATTATTATGATTAACTATGCAGGACACGAGTCACAGCTTTTTGGCGTTGAGGAACACCGCCTCGTTGGCGGAAAGGGCGACGGACTCAGACTTTTTGAGGTCAATAACGGCCGCGGCGTTATGTTTACGATCTCCGCTGACCGCGCAGGTGATATTTCACGTCTCTACTATAAGGGTAATAACCTCGGTTTCTTCGCTCCGTGCGGATATGTTTCGCCGAACTACTACGACAAGGACGGACTCGGTTTCCTTAAGTCCTTTACTGCAGGCTTTTTCACAACCTGCGGTTTTGCTGCAGTAGGCAGCCCCTGCAACGATAACGGTGAGGCACTCGGACTTCACGGAACAATCGCGAATACTCCCGCTGAAAATGTTGGACATTGGGTAGCTGCTGACGGAATCCACGTAAAGCTCCAGGTTCGCGATGCGTACCTCTTCGGCAATAAATATCTCCTCACACGCGAATACATCGTTCCGACAGACCGCGACGAAATCATCATCCGCGATGCTGTCAAAAACATCGGCGATACGGAAGTTCCGTATATGATTCTTTACCACATCAATATAGGTTTCCCGCTTCTCTCTGAAAAGAGTGTTGTCACAATCAACAACAAGGGTGTTGTTGCAAGAAGTGCCGCCGCTGAAGCAGGTATGGCAGACGCTCTCAAGATGGAGAAGCCGCAGGCAGGATATGAGGAGCAGTGCTTCTTCTACGATATGGCAGAAGGCGTTGCATCAGTCTATAACCCAGATATCAACGTAGGCCTTTCAATCAACTACGATACAAAAGAGCTTCCGCGCTTTACGGAGTGGAAGATGATGGGCAAGGGTCAGTATGCTCTCGGTCTTGAGCCGGGAAACTGCACACCGGAGGGACGCGACGTTCTCCGTGGTCGCGGCGAGCTTTGCTTCCTCGCTCCGGGTGAGGAGAAGACGCAGACCATCACAATCAAGCTTTCAAGCAAATAATAAGTTATGAATCTGACCTCACTTTTTGAGAACACTCCCCTTTTTCTCGCGCCCATGGCGGGGGTTACGGACATGGCATTCCGCACGGTTTGCCGCACGCTCGGCGCAGATGTTACGGTTTCTGAGATGATAAGCTCACGTGCTCTCGTTTATCAGGACAGCAAAACATCCTCGCTTCTCACAAGAGGCGAGGATGAAACTCCTTTCGGAGTTCAGCTTTTCGGAAACGACCCTTCCGTTATGGCGGAGGCGGCAGTTATCGCACTTGAACGCACAAAAGCCGATTTTATTGACATAAATATGGGTTGCCCGACACCGAAAATCGTGAACAACGGCGACGGCTCGGCTCTTATGAAGAACCCGCAGCTTGCAGGCGAAATTATTTCTGCGATAAAGAAGCGTGTTTCCGTTCCCGTTACCGCAAAATTCCGAAAAGGATGGGACTCGGGCTCGGTCAACGCAGTAGAGTTTGCAAAGGAGCTTGAGGCGGCAGGCGCTGACGCACTTACAGTACACGGAAGGACGCGCGTCGCCATGTATTCAGGCCGTGCCGACTGGGACATCATCCGCGACGTTGTGAATTCGGTCAGCATCCCTGTCATCGCAAACGGCGATGTCTTCTCCGCCGAGGATGCCGTCCGCATAAAAAAGTGGACGGGTGCGGCAGGCATAATGATAGGTCGCGCAACGTTTGGAAATCCCTGGATATTCTCGCAGTGCCGAGAGGCTCTTTTGGGCAAAGAGGTCTCTCCGCTTCCTCCGCTCTCCGAAAGGCTCGAGGTCGCAAGAGAGCAGATTGCGCTCTCCGCCAAGGAGAAAGGCGAGCACATCGCACTTCTTGAGGCACGGCGACACATTGCGTGGTATCTTCGCGGCGTGCGCGGTGGAAATGTGTATAAAATCCGCGTGAATTCAATTTCTACGTTTGAAGAACTCACGAGACTTTTAGAAGAAATAAAACATACGTTGGGATAATAAAGACGGGGGAAAACAAAAATATTAGGGGTGTATAATAATTGATTATATTGATTATATTACTTATATTATTTAGCATATTTTGTTTATTCATGGCGTTTTATACTGCAAATCTAAATAAAAAGGCAAAAAATCATCAGAAGGCTAATAGCGCCATAAAAAGCGAAGTAAAAAATAGCAACAACTTAAATCAACAAACCGGAGATAAAATTTTTACATTAATTTCCATAATTGTCTTCGGCGTTATTTTAAGTGGAGTTATTGTGATAGGTGCGCTTCTAGATTGGGGGTTCTGGCCCACTTCTATAGTAGCCATCATTGCAATGTTAATAGTGTTCTTGATTTTCAATTATATTAAAAATTCTGCTTGCCCCAAATGTGGTAAAAAACTCTCTATGAGAGAAATTAGCAGAAAAATCACCCGCACATACGCCACCACCATAGATGTAAAGAGAGAAATCAAGAACACCAAGGGTGACGTTGTCAGAACTTATTACGAAGCCGTTCCTGCGACCAAATATTATTATGATTGCGTTGACGAGTGTAAGTTCTGCGGTTATCGCCGTAATGTCGAGAGATCGGCTACATATAGAGATTAGGCTTCACCCAAACAGCTGCGATATGTCTTTTATATTTATCTGCACTAGCCTCTTTTGAGTCGCGCTCTCTTGCATGGTTTTCGTTATAAAAAAGACGGACGAATTTAATTCGTCCCTCTTTTTATTTTTACATATCTGCAATCCCGTTTGCAACAGCGGCGTACTTTTCTGCCGTTTTATCCGCCTCTTCCATATTCTTCCCTCTTGCGAGGATATATACCTTTATCTTCGGTTCCGTGCCGCTTGGTCGGATAATGAAGTTTGTTCCGTCTTCCATTTCAAAATACAGAACATTGCTTCCCGCAAGCGGAAGTTCTTCGCCGAGGTTCGTCTTACCTGAAAGGTAATCGCGGACGCGTAAGACCTTTTCCCCACCGAGTGTTTCCGGCGCATTCTCACGAAGTGACTTCATAAGCGCATTCATTTTTGAAAGTCCCGAGACTCCCGGCATAACTACGTTTATCGTGCGCTCGGAATACGCGCCGTACTTTTCGTAAAGCTTCTGCATTGCATCATACAGGCTCATACCAAGGCTCTTGTAGTGCGCCGCCATTTCTGCAATCATCATGGAAGCTGTAACAGCATCCTTATCTCGGCAGAAATCGCCGATAAGATATCCGTAAGACTCCTCATAGCCAAGGAGGAATCCGTCTGCGCCCTCGTTCTCAATTTTTTCTGCGATGAACTTAAATCCTGTAAATGTTTCATGCATTTTTACGTTGTTGACTTCGCAGACGTGTCTTGCCATCTCGGTCGTAACTATTGTCTTTATCGCATATGACTTGTCTGTAAGCTCGCCCTTTTCGCGCTTTGCAGAGATTATATAGTCAAGGAGCAAAACTCCCATCTGGTTTCCCGAAATTGTGACGTATTCGCCATCAGAATTGCGGACGATTACACCGACGCGATCGGCATCGGGGTCGGTTCCGATTATAAGGTCAATATCCTTTTCTTTCGCGAGCTTGATTGCAAGCTCAAAGCCCTCGCGATTTTCGGGGTTCGGGCTCTTTACCGTCGGGAAATTGCCGTCGGGAATGCTCTGCTCGGGAACGCAAATTACGTTTTCAATTCCCATCCTTGAGAAAACCTCAGGGACGAGCTTATATCCCGTTCCGTGGAACGGGGTGTAGACGATTTTGAAGTCTTCTCCCGCCGCCTTTACGGCATCCGGGTTTATCTCGCAACCGCGGACGTGGACGAGAAATGCCTCGTCAACTTCTTCTCCCATTACCGTTATGAGACCGCACTTGACGCCCTCGTCAAAGTCGAGGCGTGAAACATCTGCCAGAACATCTATCTTTCCTATCTCACCAAGAACCTCGTCCGCTTCTTTCGGCGGGAGCTGTGCGCCATCTTCCCAGTATGCCTTGTATCCGTTATATTCCTTCGGGTTGTGGCTTGCGGTGATATTTATGCCCGCGATGCACTCAAGTGCGCGGATTGCAAACGAGAGCTCCGGTGTCGGACGGAGAGATTCAAAAATATAGACGGGAATATCGTTACCCGCGAGTACACACGCCGCTTCACGAGCAAAAACATCGCTTCCTATACGGCTGTCCATACAGACTGCAACACCGCGGCTCGCTGTCTTTTTTCCGAGTTTTTTGATCACCTCGCAAAGACCCTGCGTTGCCTGGCGGACGGTATAGACATTCATGCGGTTTATTCCCATTCCGAGAACGCCGCGAAGTCCTGCCGTACCGAACTTGAGGGGAGAGAAGAATCTGTCTTCAATCTCTTTTTCGTCGTTTTTTATTGAAAGAAGCTCTGCTCTTTCGTCTTCCGTAAGCTTTTCCGACGAGAGCCATCTCTCATATTCTTTCATATAGTCCATTTAAAATACCTCCTACTTGTGATATCCTGAACCTTCCTGAATTTTGAACGCGCGGTATATTTGCTCAAGCACCATAACGCGTGCGAGATGGTGCGGAAACGTCATCCTTGACATCGAGAGACGAAAGTCTGCCCGCGACTTTACGTTATCCGAAAGACCGTTTGAACCGCCGATAAGAAAGCAAAACTTTGATTTTCCCGAAACGGTGAGTGAACTCATCTTTTCTGCAAGCTTCTCGCTTGATATTCCCTCTCCCTCAACGCACATTGCAACAACGTACGCATCCTTCGGGATTTTTGATAGAATCACCTCGCCCTCACTTTCAAGCGAGCGCGCGATTTCCGCCTCGTTTTTTACCGGGATTTCCGAAAGCTCGGTAATCGTCAGACGGCAATATGCCCCGAGACGTTTTTTGTACTCGTTAACAGCATCCAGAAAAAATTTTTCTTTTAGCTTTCCAACACAAATTATATCAATCCCGAGCATAATTTATTCTCCCACCATAACGAGCTCTCCGCGCTTGCCACGTGGCGCAACGTAGAGCATCATATCTATTCCGGGTATTATCCCTGCCTGAGTGAGCGCTGTGTGCACTGCCGTGTATGCCTCGCTCGGAGAATTGTTCTCCGCGCTGATGTGGCCGAGAATTATGTTCTTCGTTCCCTCGTGCGCTGCACGGACTGCAACAGATGCACATTCGTCGTTTGACAAATGTCCGTTACCACCGACAATGCGCTCCTTTAAAAATGCCGGGTAGCGGCTGTAACGCAGACGACGTTTATCGTAGTTTGACTCTAAAAGCAGAATATCAGCACCGAGGAGCTTTGAGAGGAGATTATCATCCACATGGCCGATGTCGGTTGCGATGGTTGCTGTCTTCTTTCCGCTTGTGAAACGATATCCCATGCTCTCATATGTATCGTGAGGCGTATGAAACGCCTCAACAGACATTTCGCCAAAGTGCATTATCTCCCCATCGGGAATAATCCTGATTTTACCCTCGAGACTCTCTATCCTCTCTCCTATTCCGCGAGCCGTTCCCCGTGAAGCGAAAACGGGTGCGCTCGTGCGCTCAAGGAGCTTCAGGAGCCCCGTTATGTGGTCACTGTGCTCGTGGGTGATGAGGATTGCATCAATCTCGGATATTGAAACGCACAGCGTTGACAGCTCGCGTATTATCCTCGTTGCGGAGATGCCCGTATCTACAAGTATATTCACTTTTCCGTCTGATATGTATGTGCAGTTGCCGTTCGAGCCACTTGCAATCGGACAAACTTTTATCATATCTTTCCACCTGCTTAAAAAGGAACGGGCTTGCCCGTTCCTTTAGTTAGTTTTTCTTATTGTGCTTTTGCAATAACCGGACCATCGGGCACTTCCACTCTCTTTATGTGTGCACCGATAGCTGTGAACTTTTCAACTATATGCTCATATCCGCGCTCAATGTGGGAGATTTCCTCGACCTCTGTCGTTCCCTCTGCCGCAAGACCTGCGATTACGAGAGCCGCACCTGCACGGAGGTCGCACGCTTTGACAGGCGCTCCCATAAGGCTCGGCACGCCCTCAACAACTGCGGTCTTGCCGTCAACCTGAATCTTCGCGCCCATTCTGCGAAGCTCCTCAACGTACCTGTAGCGGTTATCCCACACGCCCTCCGTGACAAGGCTCATACCCTCTGCCATAGAGAGACACACCGTTGCCTGAGGCTGCATATCCGTCGGGAAGCCGGGATACGGAAGAGTTTTTATGTTTGTTTTTGAAAGCGGAGCAACGCGACGAACTAAAACGGAATCGTCATATTCCGTAATTTCGGCGCCCATTTCCGCAAGCTTTGCCGTGATGCAGTCAAGATGCTTCGGAATGATATTCTTGACGAGAATCTCACCGCCGCAGGCTGTAACTGCCGCCATATAAGTACCTGCCTCTATCTGGTCAGGAATGATTGCATAAGTTCCGCCCGGGATACTCTTGACACCTCGGACCTTAATAACGTCCGTACCTGCACCGGATATGTTTGCACCCATGGAGTTTAGGAAGTTTGCAAGGTCAACAATATGCGGCTCTTTTGCGGCATTTTCGATTATCGTAAGCCCGTCTGCAAGAGTCGCTGCAAGAATTGTGTTTATTGTTGCACCGACAGAGACGATGTCGAGATACACATTCGCCGCACGGAGTCTTCCAACGCAGTCGGCAAAAACATAACCGTTCTGGACATCAACATTTGCACCGAGGAGCTTAAACGCCTTTGTGTGCTGGTCTATCGGACGGTCTCCGAGATGGCAACCGCCGGGAAGAGCAACCTGCGCCGAGCCGAATCGGCCGAGAAGCGCACCGATGAGATAGTATGATGCACGCATAAGGCGCGCCATATCGTAATCAGCCTTTGTTGTTCTGATTTTCGATGCATTTATCTCAACACAGTTGCGGTTTATAAGACGAACATCCGCACCGATGTCACGAAGAAGGTCAAGCATGAGCGTAACATCTCGGATTTCAGGGATATTTTCAATTCTGCAAGTGCCGTCAACAAGAAGAGCCGCGGGGAGTATTGCAACTGCAGCATTTTTGGCACCACTGATGGTAACCTCGCCACGAAGCTTATGTCCACCGTCTATAACATACTTCGTCAAACTCGGCACCTCCCTCTACAAAGTTATAAGTAAAAATCAACGGGCAAAAAACGTCGCCCCGAAGATATATTATTGCACGAAATAAAAGTGATATTCACCAAATTAAATTATATCAGCTTTTCGCTCAAATTGCAAAGCTTATTTTGTATATATAAAAAGTTTTTTAAACCGCCGTCATACTTCCGTCTGACATATTGATGTAATAGCCTCCCGAAGGCGTTGAAATCTCAAGCGTCGGCACGAGGTAAACCCTGCCGCCTGCGGGCGTTCGCGGCATATATCCGTAGTCAAGTCCCGTGATTTCCACCTTTTCTTTTCCCGATTCCTTAATCTCATCTGCGAACTCGAGGAGAAGTGCCGGCACTTCCATCGTGTCTCCATCTGAACGGATAAGCTTTCCCTGCCCTATAAACCTGCCATTCGCAAGGACGTTTCCGGAACCCGAAATATTGAACTCCACATCTGCGCCAAAAATGCGGACACCGCCAAAAAACTGCGGAATGCGCACTTTATATCCGCCCGCAACAATCTCGGTGCTTATTTCTCCTCCTGAATGCGAAAGACATAGCTTGTCTGCAATGTCTTCTGCAAAAGCTTTTGCGTCTTCCACAGACCTTACATTCTCTCCCGTCTCGCAAACAATAGAGAAAGATTCACCTGAAAACATCATATTTCCGTTTTCTGCGGAATATACCGTATTTTCTGCGTAAACAGTTTCCTGCACCTCACCGAGAACAGCAGATGCGAGAGCTCCTTTATCTTCAGGAAGTCTTACCGATGCATGACTGATCTCAACTTTTTCATACGGAACACTTTCCTCTGAAACAAATATTCCCTGTCTTGCAAGAACGGAAACAACCTCGCGTCTTTGCTCAAGTCTGTCGTCCCTGTCGTCACTTTCTTTCTTCATGTATGTGCCGAAGAGAAATATGTTAACAGCAAAAAGAAACACTATTAAAATTGTTTTAGCACGTGACCAATCCAATTTTTACGCCCCTTTCTTGTTCTCTCTTTCTATTCCTCCGACGTACCATGCAAAAGAAATCTCTGCCTCGGCAGTATCGCGGTATCTGAGGTTTATGTCCCCTATCTTTCCGCTTCCGCGGACTGCTGCCGCAGCAAGGCGCTCCGGCACCGGCGTGCTCATTTTTGAAGTCCTGTCATATCCGCAAAGGTTGAATTTCGCCGAGCGAACGCTTTTTCCCTTTATCAAAACACTTGAAAAATACAATGTCCCTCTCATATCCACCGGGATACCGTCAACATGGCGCCCGAAAATTATCTCTGTTCCGTTTATTCCCTCGTTTACGGCGGCTATGTATATGCCTCCGTCTCCCGGGAGACGAGAGGCAAACTGCGCCGTAAGTTTTCTCGCTGCCTCCGTCTTTTCCGCAAGAGTGGGGATTTCCTCGTCACTCTCTATCGGAATACCGAGGATTTCGTCCGCCTCTTCACGGGTGTCAGTGTATGTGGCAATTCCTTCAGGTGAGATTTTAAGGGTTACACGGTCAGCAATATATACTTCCGTTCCGTCCTGCTCGGCATAGCGAGTCGGTGATGCCGCTGAGAGCCCGAAAACCTCAAGAGCTGCTGCGGACGTTTCCGACGACATATTTTCAAGCGGATTGTATGCTGAAAGTATGGTGAAGTCCCTTTGCGCGTCATGGATAACGGTCTCCTGCATAATTGAGCGGAAGTCTTCTTCCTCACGGTCAAGCGCAAAGGAAACGGCATCTCCTGTGATTTGTGAAATGGTGGTTTTAAGTGTCTCTGACGGCAAATCCGTCTGAGCGGTATATATTTTCCCTGTATTTTCGTTCTTTATATAGATTGTCACATTCCTTTTATCGGTTGAAAAAAGGAAGTATCTTCCATGCGGGCTTTCTGCGCCCGAATACGAGCCGAGCCACATCCAGATTGCGGAAACGGGAACATCTGCGCGGTAGTCCATAAAAACTCCGCCCGATGAAAGCATCTCTTCCCATTTCGTGTTGTCCGTCTCGGTAAATTCGCGCACTTTTCTTACGCACCTTGCTATATCCGGACGAACCGCGTTGTATATTTCTTCACTCTTCTCGCTTGAATACGCAGCGCCGCGTCTTCCCTCTTCATCGCTTACCGCGATTGAAAGAGGTCTGATTCCGAAGCGGTCAAGGTCAGAATTCTCTCCCGCTCCTACATCCTCCTGCACGGAGAGGTCAAAAAGCGAATCAAAATTAAGTTCCCCGAACGGGCTGTCGTAAAACCAGACTACATACGTCAGATATACCATTCCTACGAGAAGCAGCCCTATGAGTACGTTTTTTATTTTCTCTCTCGTCGAGGTCATACGGCATCGCCCTCCACCGTAGTTTCAAGCGGCAGGAACACTGAAACGCGTGTCCCCTTTTCAAATTCACTTTCAAGCTTGATCTCGCCGCCGTAATGCTCAATAATTTCCTTTGCAATCGCAAGTCCGAGACCTGTTCCGCCCATTTCGCGGCTTCGCGCCTTATCTACGCGATAGAAGCGTTCAAACAGGCGCGGAATATCCTTTTCAGGAATACCAATGCCGTTATCTTTTACTGTTATCTTTGCAAAATTATCGTCCGTTTTTTCTGCCGAGAACTCAATTTTTCCGTTGTCGGGAGTGTATTTCACTGCGTTTGAGAGAAGGTTCATAAATACCTGCTCAATTCTTTCGCGGTCGCCGTAAAAGCTCGGAAGTGAGGCATCTATCGACATCGTAAGCTTCTGGCCACGGCGGCGCGCCTCAAGCTCTATCGCACGATATGCATTTTCAACGCTCTTCTTGAGAGAGAAGGTCTCGTTCTTCCAGTCCATCTTCGCAGAGTCAAGCTTTGAAAGCGAGAGAAGGTCTTTTACTATTCTCGTCATACGGTCAGTCTCGTTTAAAATGACATCGAAAAACTGTGCTTTCATCTCGTCAGGTGCATCGGGCGACTCCACGAGAGTTTCGGTATAGCTCTTTACGTTCGTGAGCGGAGTGCGAAGCTCGTGCGAGACGTTTGCAACAAACTCGCGACGTGATTTTTCAAGCTTCTGCTGTGCCGTAAAGTCGTGGATAATCGCAATAACACCATGCGCTCCCGCCTCTTCACCAAAGTGTGCAAAACTTATCTTGAGCGTCTTTTCGCCCACTTCAAGGTCATATTCGGAGAGGCCTTCTTCGTTTTTTAGAAGGGATTCAAACTCTATCCCGCTCTCCGCGAAGATTTCACCGTATGTCTTTGCCTTTTTTTCATTGAAACCGAGCATCTCCACCGCCGCAGGGTTGTAGTGGATGAGGTTTCCGTCATCTGAAAACGCAGTAACGCCGTCTGCCATATAGAGGAATATGGTGTCGAGCTTGTTGCGCTCGTCCTCTACCTTTGCAAGCGTTGTATTAAGCGCGGTCGCCATATCGTTAAACGCTTCCGTAAGCGTTCCTATCTCGTCGTTTGAATTTACCGCAAGAGATGTGTCAAGCTCACCCATTGAGAGCTTTTTTGCGCCCTTCGTGATGCTCTCAATCGGAGTTGTTATAGTCTTTGCAAAAAGGAAGCTCAAGACTATTGCGATAAGAAGCGCAAACATCATACTGCGGAGAATTATCGAGAACATCGAGGATGTGAGGTTTTGCATATCTTGCTTCGTGTCCTTGATATATACGATATACTTTACCTCTCCATTAACCTCTATCGGGCAGGCGCGGTCAATATATCCGCTTGAGATTTTCTTTTCCTGACCTATTTTCCCTGAAAGAGCAGAGATTATCGCAGGCGTTCTCTCTACCTCTCCATCCTTTGAGCCGTAGAGCGTTGCGCCTGTTTTTCCATCGAGTATGTAATAATTTCGGTAACTGCTTATCTTCATCGCAGAAGCATATGCCTTTACCGCAGTGTTGAGGCGCGCGGCGCCGTCTTCCGCTGCAGCTTCGTCCTGAAGCATCGCAAATAACTCGGCGTTAAAAACCGAGTTCATCTGCTCTGTAAAATCGTCAAAATAATATACCGAAACCTGATTAAGCATAAACGTTCCGACAATTACCATTACCGAAACAATAAGCAGCACGAGCACAAGCACGAGCCTCATCTGAAGCGAACGCATAAGAAG
>JAZQSI010000189.1:0-21639 GCA_045629985.1 Eubacteriales bacterium | reverse complement strand
CCATTATTCAAAGACTCCTGTTTGTAGTTTTAAACCCTGAATATAATAATTATATCATCTTTTTTTCAATAAGTAAATGAAGGTTGATGAAATTTGCTGTTTCTATCTGAATATATTATCGGCATTATGAAGCTTCGTGTTCAATCGCAAAAGCTTCTTGATTTGTTTACTTGTATATGTTATAATATTTCAGGAAATTTTGTGATTAGTGGACTAAATTGGAAGTTTTTAGTATGCTTGTGACAAAAACGATTCTGCCAACTACTTTAAATCGTTGACCGCAAAATTGAAGTGGTCAGCTGTTTTTTTGCCTGGAGGGTGAAAGTATGAAGTATGATGTAATTATTGTCGGTGCAGGCCCCGGTGGCATTTTCTCTGCCTACGAGCTTGTAAAACTCAATAAAAATTTAAAAGTTGCGGTCTTTGAAGCGGGACATGCTCTTGAAAAACGTCGTTGTCCCATTGACGGAAAGAAAGTCAAGAGTTGCATAAGCTGTAAAAGCTGTTCGATTATGAGCGGTTTTGGCGGAGCGGGAGCTTTTTCGGATGGCAAATACAATATAACCAACGATTTCGGCGGTACTTTGTATGAGTACATCGGAAAGAAACAGGCGTTGGATTTGATGCGCTATGTCGATAATATAAATATGCAGTTTGGTGGTGAAGGTACAAAACTTTACACCACTGCCGGTTCGAAGTTCAAGAAGCTCTGCATTCAGAATGACTTGCACTTGCTTGATGCGGCTGTCCGCCATTTGGGAACGGATATCAATTACGTTGTTCTTGGAAATATTTATAATTTCTTAAAAGATAAAATTGATTTTTATTTTGATTCACCTGTTGAAAGAATAGATGCTGAAGATGACGGATACAGTGTTTTATCCGGTGAGAAAACGTACCGTTGCAGCCGATGCATCGTGTCGGTAGGCAGAAGTGGCAGTAAGTGGATGGAAACAGTCTGCAAGCATCTGGATATTCCGACAAAGAGCAACCGCGTTGATATCGGTGTAAGAGTTGAGCTTCCTGCAGAGGTGTTTTCTCATCTGACAGATGAGCTGTATGAGAGCAAGATTGTTTACCGTACAGAAAAATACGGAGATAAGGTGCGCACTTTCTGCATGAATCCCAAAGGCGCCGTTGTAAACGAGAATACAAACGGAATCATTACCGTTAACGGCCATAGCTATGAAGATCCGAGCAAGCAAACTGAAAACACTAACTTTGCTTTGCTTGTTGCCAAGCACTTTTCGGAACCGTTCAAGGATTCAAACGGATATGGAGAGAGTATTGCAAGGCTCAGTAATATGCTGGGCGGTGGTGTAATTGTTCAGCGGTTCGGAGATTTGATTCGCGGCAGACGTTCTACCCAGAACAGAATGGATGAATCTTTCGTGGTACCGACTTTGAGTGCTACGCCCGGAGATTTGAGCCTGGTTCTTCCAAAACGAATTCTGGATGGTATAACCGAAATGATATATGCTCTTGATAAGGTTGCTCCCGGAACGGCAAATGATGACACGTTGCTGTACGGAGTAGAGGTTAAGTTCTACAACATGGAAGTAGAAGTAAACGAGAGCCTGGAAACCAAATACAAGGGGCTTTATATCATCGGAGACGGAAGCGGAATAACACATTCTCTTTCTCACGCATCTGCAAGCGGTGTGCATGTTGCAAGAACCATTTGCGGAGAATAACGGAAAACAAGCAAAAAAACCACAGTTCAATCTGAACTGTGGTTTTTTGCTGTATTAAAATTTATCTACTTCAATCCACTTTTGCTCGCGGCTGCTTTTGACTATAGCTTCTGTAAGTTTTACGATATATGCCGCTTGCTCGAGGGTAGCAAACTGAGGCTCACCCTGCATACCGTCTGCTATGTAGCGATAGAAGCTCAGGAAATTGCTCTTGAATGCATCGTTCCAGCCCTCGGGATGGCCTTTTGCAAGAGAAGCGTAAGCGCGTGCTTCCGGGGACATACCGTTCGGGTCTCTTATAATCAGGCGATTGTCGCCGTCGCGATGACCCATCCAAAGCTTTTCGCCGTCTTCCTGATGCCAGCAGAGAGAGGCCTTTGAACCGTCAACCTCAAAATCAAGGTCACAGCCATGCCCCGGTGAGAGCTCTGATGTGCAGAACACGCCCCTTGCACCCTTGTCAGTTTTGAACATAACTGCGGCGTAGTCTTCGTTCTTGATTTCAACCTCTTCGTATTCGTCGGGGACTTCGCTTGTAAAGGTTATGTTTGCGTTTTTTGGCTTCTTGCGGACGGGGATAACTGTCTCAAGGTCTGCAAATACTTTTGTTATTCTGTGTCCGGTCGCGTATTGAACGGCATCCATCCAATGAGAGCCTATGTCGGCAACACAGCAGGAGATTCCCGAAAGCTCGGGGTCAAGACGCCAGTTATAGTCTGTGTCATAAAGGAGCCAGTCCTGAAGGAAAGAGCCTGTTATAATGCGGACATCACCAATCTCGCCGTTCTTTATGCGCGCTCTCATTTCCTGAAGCATAGGTCCCATGCGGTAGTTGAAGTTAACTGCTGCCGCGAGCTCCGGATGAGCTTTTTTAAGCTCAAGAAGCTCTTTTGCGTCGTCGTAGCAGCCGCAAAGCGGCTTTTCGGAAAAGAGGTGCTTTCCGGCGGCGAGAATCTTGCAGTTGATTTCGTGGTGGAGACGGTTAGGAGTGCAGTTGTGCACAACGTCAATCTCCGGGTCTGCAAGAAGCTCGTCAATCGTATCATAGCACTTCGGAATGTTGTAGAACTCAGCTCTCTCGTGAGCTTTTTTGCGATTGTTGCTGAATACAGCGTAAAGCTCGCATATGCCGATGCGGTGGATAGCCTCAATGTGGCTTTCGCCAATGAAGCCAAGTCCGATAATGGCAGCTTTTAATTTTTTCATCGAAAAAATCTCCTTGAATTCTTTTATATTCTGGAATACAGCTCGTTTAATCGCCTGAATTTTGCTCTGTCAATGCTGTCTAATTGCTCTTTTGTGATTCTGTATCGCCAGTTACCCTCGGCTCTGCCCGGGGTGTTCAATCTTGTGTCTGAGCCATATCCGAGAAGGTCCTGGATCGGCATAATAACAAGCCCTGCATGAGATGCAAGCATGGTACGTATTATGGTGTCGCATCCGCTTTCCCAATTTGAACCCTGATGACCGCAATATTCCAGCATATAGCGGCGGGTTGCGTCATCAAGCTCCCAAAGGTAACCGAGTAAGGTGTTGTTGTCGTGTGTTCCTGTATAGGCAACGCAATGATGGGGATAGTTGTGAGGAAGATGAGGGGAGTTTTTGTCCCCCACAAATGCGAACTGAAAAACTCTCATGCCGGGGAAACCACTCTCTTTTACGAGCTTTACAACGTCTTCGGTAATCAGTCCCAGGTCCTCTGCGATAACAAGTGTGTCCTTGCAACTCGCTTTAATTGCATTGATTAATTTCATATTTGGACCTTTGGACATAACGCCTTCTTTTGCTGTTTTTGCATTGGCTGGAACTTCCCAGAAAGATTCAATAGCCCTGAAGTGATCAATTCGGATTCCGTCAAACATCATCGCCATGTGCGCGATTCTGTCTTTCCACCAACGGAAATCCTCTTTTTCCATAGCCTCCCAGTCATATATGGGGTTTCCCCAAAGCTGTCCGTCTGCGGTAAAATAATCAGGCGGGACACCTGCAACGGTAACGGGAAAGTTGTTTTCGTCGAGTTTGAAAAGATGCTTGTCTGCCCAGACATCGCTGCTGTCAAGATCAACGTAAATCGGCAGATCGCCGATAATCTGAATGCCTTTTTCGTTTGCGTATTTCTTTATTTCGAACCATTCATTGAAAAATTCATATTGTATAAATTTCCACATGAAGAAGTCATCATCGCGATAATTTTCGTGCTCCCATTCCTGCCAGAGCTTATCGTTATTTGCTTTTTTTATTGCCATAAAGCGGCAGAAATTTTCAAGATACGGATTTTGGGAAATGAAAGCTTCTATCTCAGGTTTGTTGGTAACTCTGTTTGATGCGAGCTTAAGAACATTGAGTCTTTTTTCGTATAACCGTTCATATTCGCATACGTACGGTGAATTTTGCTTTTGGCAAGCAATCTCGTCATCGGTCAGAAGTCCCTTATCACGAAGCATTTGCAAGCTGATGAAATAAGGGTTTCCTGCGATGGCTGAATGTGATTTGTAAGGGGAATTATATTCATCAGAAGGGCAAAAAGGGAGCACCTGCCAATAGGAATATCCGCAATCGGCCAAAAAGTCAATAAAATACTTAGCTTCGCTTCCAAAACTTCCTATCGAATAATCGCCGAAAAGTGAAGAAATATGCATAAGTACGCCACTTTTTCTGTTCAAAACAAGTCACCTCCTGTTTCCTGAAGAAGAATATGGAGAAAGTATATCATATTTGTTGTAGTTTTTCAATGAAATATTGCTAAAAATCTGATTTGTTTGACATGTAAGTGAATATAATTTATAATAATATAAAGAAAGACTAACCGAACAGTTTTTGAAGTTTTAAGGGGCGAATTCTTATGAGAAAAAACTCCCGAAATAATTTATATTCCATGCTTGGTGAGTTTGCGGCAGGGACCAGTTCCTGTGCTTATGAATTTATGGGATGCCACAAAGCTGAGAAAGGTTTTGTGTTCAGAGTTTGGGCACCGAATGCAACCGGAGTTTACCTTGTCGGTACATTCAATAATTGGGATGTTTCTGCCTGCCCCATGTGCAATATCGGATATGGCGTCTGGGAAGCAACGGTCGAAAATGCCAAGGTTTATGATGAATATAAATATTACATCATAAAGTCTGGCGGGGGAAGTGTTTACAAAAGTGACCCGTACGCTTTCCACGCCTGTACGCGCCCTGAGAATTCCTCAAAGGTTTATGATATAGAGGGCTTTGTGTGGACAGACAGCAAGTATCAGAAAGCAAAGCGAAAGGTACAAATCACAAAACGACCTATGAACATTTACGAGGTTCACCTTGGTTCGTGGTTGCAACATGATGACGGCAGTTTTCTGTCTTACACCGATATGGCGGATAAGCTCGTCAAATATGTAAAAGAGATGAATTATACCCACGTAGAGCTGCTTCCTGTAAGTGAGTTTCCTTTTGACCCGTCCTGGGGGTATCAGGTTACCGGCTACTATGCGCCTACGTCAAGATACGGAACGCCGAAGGATTTTATGAAATTCGTGGATAAACTTCATGCCGAAGGAATAGGCGTCATATTGGATTGGGTTGGTGCTCATTTTCCGAAGGATGAGAATGGTCTTTATGAGTTTGACGGAAGCTGTCTTTACGAATCTTCCGACCCCCTGCGCAATGAGCACCCAGATTGGAAAACGAGAATTTTTGATTATTCGAGGTATGAAGTTAAATCGTTTTTGATATCGAATGTCGTTTATTGGTTGGATAAATACCGCATTGATGGAATCAGAGTAGATGCCGTAGCATCAATGCTGTATCTTGATTACGGACGACGGGATGGAGAATGGCGTCCAAATCAATACGGCGGCAATTATAATCTCGACGCTATTGAATTTCTGCGCGCCATGAACAGTGCGGCATTTGCTTTTGATTCGTCAGTGATTATGGTGGCAGAGGAATCCACGGCGTTTCCGATGGTCACAAAGCCGGGTTACGACGGAGGTTTGGGTTTCAACTTTAAGTGGAATATGGGTTGGATGAATGACCTTCTCGGCTATATGTCGAAGGACCCGCTTTTCAGAAAAGGTTGCCACAATGACCTTACATTCTCAATGACGTACGCGTTTTCAGAGAATTATATATTGCCTCTTTCTCATGACGAGGTTGTTCACGGCAAATGCTCCATGATAGGAAAAATGCCGGGCGATTATGATGATAAATTTGCAAATCTTCGTGCATTTTATGCTTATATGATGGCGCATCCCGGCAAGAAGCTAAGTTTTATGGGTAACGAGTTTGCTCAATTTATAGAATGGAATTATGAAGAGTCTCTTGAGTGGTTTATGTTAAAGCATGAAAAACACAAGAAAATGCAGAGATTCGTGCGTGACCTTAACGGCTTTTATGTTGATAACAAGCCGTTCTGGGAGAATGATTCCAACTGGAACGGGTTTGGTTGGATTTCTCATGACGACCACGAGCAAAGCGTAATTTCCTTTATCCGTCGTGATGATTCGGGAAATGAGATTGTAGTTGTCTGCAATTTCTGTCCGGTTGAGAGAAAGAATTATCGAATCGGAGTCCCGAAGACAGGGGAGTACAAGCCGGTTTTGTCAAGTGACAGCGCAAAATACGGCGGATTCGGCACTCGCCTGAGAAAAGTCAAAACAAAAGAAATTAAAATGCACGGTTTCGATCAGTCAATTTCAGTTACACTGCCACCGCTTTCGACAACATATTACATCAATTGTTGAGATAATTAATTAAAAGGGGTTGTATGTTATGATGAACAGAAGAAAAGAATGCATTGCGATGTTGCTTGCAGGAGGACAGGGCAGCAGATTGCTTGTTCTTACGCATAAAACTGCAAAACCTGCCGTGCCGTTTGGCGGAAAGTATCGCATTATCGATTTTCCGCTTTCTAACTGCGTAAAATCAGGTATTGACACGGTGGGCATTTTAACCCAGTATCAGCCCTTGGAGCTCAATAACTATATAGGAAACGGACAACCCTGGGGACTCAACAGAAACTTTGGAGGGGTTCATATCCTGCCGCCTTATGCGCAGTCAGAAAAAATGGAGTGGTATAAGGGTACTGCGAATGCAATATACCAGAATATTCCGTTTGTTGAGAGGTATAATCCCAGGCACGTAGTTATCTTGTCGGGTGACCACATATACAAGATGGATTATTCAAAAATGCTAAAGTATCATATTGACAACGACTCTGAATGTACAATTGCCGTAAGAGAAGTGCCCATTGAGGAAGCAAGCCGCTTTGGTATTATGAATACAAACCCCGACGGCTCAATTTATGAGTTTGAAGAGAAACCTAAAAATCCAAAGAGCAATAATGCTTCAATGGGAGTGTATATCTTCAAGTGGGATATACTTCGCAAGTATCTGATTGAAGATGAGGAAGACGAAACATCAGACAACGATTTTGGCAAGAATATAATCCCGGCGCTTCTTCGCGACGGAAGAAGAGTCTTTGCTTACACCTTTTCTGATTATTGGAAAGATGTCGGAACGATTTACAGCTTGTGGGAGTCCAATATGGACCTTCTTGACGGAAAGTTTAATCTTCGTGATAAAGTCTTTAAGACTTATGCCAGAAACTATGCAAAGCCCTCAAGCTACATAGCAAAAGGCAGTTCTATCAAGAATTCTTTTGTCGCAGAAGGATGCTCGGTCAAAGGAAAGATAGAGCATTCCATTATTTCAACCGGATGCACCATTGAAGAGGATGCAGAAGTTTATAACAGCGTAATCATGCCTGAAGCGGTTATAAAAAAAGGCGCAGTTATCAAATATGCAATCGTCGGAGAAGGTGCAGTTATCGGTGAGAATGCAAGAATCGGAGATGATCCCGTTTATTACGAGAAAAAGGAATGGGATATAAGCGTGGTAGGAAAAGAAGAGAATATCGCCAGAAACAGTGTTATAAAACCGAGTGAGGTTGTTTAAAGGAGGGTGCTGATATGAAAAAACTATCAGGTATAATTTTTTCGAATATCTATGATGCGTATCTTGGAGAGCTTACTGCTCAGAGAACGGTAGCATCGTTGCCTTTTGGCGGCAGATACAGACAGATTGACTTTGTGCTGTCGAATATGGTTAACTCCAATATCACCTCGGTAGGTGTTATTACGAAGTATAATTATCAGTCACTTATGGACCATTTGGGCTCGTGTGAAGAATGGGACTTGAATCGCAAAAACGGCGGGTTATACATAATTCCGCCATTTGCATCAGGCAGGGCTGACGTGTATCACGGAAAGCTTGAGGCGCTTCATACCGCGCTTAACTTTTTGAATGCTCAGAATTCGGATTACATCGTGCTTTCGGATACGATTACGATCTGCAATATAGATTACCGCGAGGTTCTTGCAGATCACATAAAATCCGGCAGAGATATTACCGCCGTGGTCACCAAACCACGCAGTGGAGCAGATAACTATCCGACTGTATTTGAAATGAATGATGACGGCAGTGTAAAATCAATAGCAATCAACTGCGCGGCAGGGGAGAATACGCTTGTCGGAATCGGTATGTTCATTATGGAAAGAGAAGCCTTGATTAGGGTGGTAACAGAGCGCGTTTCTGCAGGTTTTTATCACTTTGAAAAGGACTTTATCCAGAAGTTTTTCAACGAAGGAAAACTCTCTGTCAATGTATATACTTTCGGCGAAACAATTTTAAGAAACCGAGATGTTGCCACATACCTGAAAAATAATCTTTTGCTGACAAATGAACAGGTTCGTAACAGCTTGTTTAGATCGTCGGCACCGATTTATACAAAGGTTCGCGACGAAGTTCCTGCGTATTACGGGGAAGAGTCTTCTGTGGAAGAGTGTATCGTAGCTGACGGTTGCGTTATCAATGGAAATCTTGAGAATTCTGTTCTTTTCCGAGATGTAAAGGTCGAAAAGGGAGCTAAGGTCATCGGTTCTGTCATTATGCAGGGTAGCAAGATCGGAGAGAATGCATACATAGAAAATGCAATAATTGATAAAAATGTTATAATAACCGATGGAACGCGTCTGGTAGGTGCGCCGAGCAATCCCGTTATCATAAAGAAAGGTGAAACTATATGAAGATACTGTTTGCTGCCAGCGAGGCTGCACCGTTTGTAAAAAGCGGCGGTTTGGGTGATGTTGCCCAGGCGCTTCCTGCAGAACTTGCTACGGTAAAAGATGTTGAGGTTTGCGTGTTCATACCTTACTATAAGAGCATAAAAGATAACCCCGATATTGAAGTTGAATTTATAAAGAACTTTGATGTGCAGGTGGCTTGGCGCAAAGAGTATGTAGGTATATTCAAAGCTTCAAACAAGAAAAAGAAGATTAGTTATTATTTTGTCGATAACGAGCATTATTTCTACCGAGACACAATCTACGGGCATTACGACGATGGTGAGCGGTTTACCTATTTTTCCTTGGCTGTTCTTGAAGCAATGCGCCAGCTTGATTATTATCCTGATGTCATACATTGCAACGACTGGCAGACAGCTCTTATCCCTGTGCTTAAAAAAGCGCTTTATGCAGGGGTGTATGATAATGCATCCACGGTATTTACCATCCATAACATTGAATATCAAGGCAAAATGCCGAATGAGTTTATGAATGATGTTATTGGAATAGATGAGTACTGGCGAGGAATGCTTACGTATGATAATTGCATAAACTTTATGAAGGGCGCAATTGTTGCGGCAGATAAGATAACAACCGTATCCCGTACATACGCGCACGAGATACGTCATGCCTTTTTTGCACACGGGCTTCAGGATATTTTAAACGAAAATGCCTATAAGCTTGAGGGGATAGTAAACGGTATCAACACCGATTTATATAACCCTGCAAAGGATACAACCATTTTTGAGAACTTTACGGCATCAGACATTTCGGGAAAGGTGAAAAACAAGGAAGAGCTTCAGAAAATGCTTGGGCTTCCGGTGAAGCCTGATGTGCCGATTGTGGCTATGATCTCGCGTCTTGTACCTCACAAAGGTCTGGACCTGGTAGAGTATGTCATGGGCGAGCTTATGCAGAGAGATTTGCAGTTTGTTGTCATAGGTACCGGTGACTCGAAATATGAGGATATGTTTAACTTCAACGCATATGTTCATAGTGATAAAATGTCTGCCAATATTACCTTTAACCCCACGCTTGCAAACAAGGTTTATGCAGGCGCAGATATGTTCCTGATGCCGTCAAAAAGTGAGCCTTGCGGACTGTCACAGCTTATTGCGATGCGCTACGGTACTGTTCCGATAGTGCGCGAAACGGGAGGTCTTTGGGATACCGTTCCTCCTCTTAATGTTGAAACCCTGGAGGGAAGAGGCTTTACTTTCAAAGGCTATAATGCCCATGATATGCTCGGCGCAGTTGACAGGTGCATAGAGTTTTACGGCGATAAAGACAAATGGAACAAGCACATTAAGAATCTTATCAAATATAACAGCAGCTGGAAGGTCCCGGTGCAGGAATATTTGAGGATATACAACGAAATTTGATGACAGGAGAAGAAAATGAGCGAGAAAAAAGTAACTAAAAAAGCAACAACAGCGAAGTCGGTCGCGCAGACAAAAAAAGCGGACAATACAGTTAAGCTTTTAAATGATGCTTGCATAAGGCTTTTTGGCTGTGATGTAAAAGAAGCAACGAAACAACAGATGTACAGAGCGCTTTGCTCGGTAGTATCAGGACTTTTGACGGAAAAAAGAAAGAAATTCCACGACAAATACCGTGCTGATGATACAAAGCAGGTATATTATATGTCCATGGAGTTTTTGGTTGGCACATCTCTCAGAAACAACCTTTATAACCTTGGTGTCGAAGAAAAGTTCGCAAAAGCAGTTGAAAAATGCGGTTTTAACATCGAGGAATTGTATGCAATTGAGCCGGATGCAGGTCTTGGTAACGGCGGTCTTGGTCGTTTGGCATCGTGCTACCTTGACTCTATGACAAGTGTGGGTCTTCCGGGCACAGGATTCTCAATTCGTTACGAGTTTGGTATTTTCAAGCAGAAGATTGTCGATGGCTGGCAGATGGAGTTTCCTGACAACTGGCTTTCCATGGGCGATGTATGGCTCAAGTCCAGGGAAGATGAATCGTTTGAGGTAAAGTTCGGCGGAGACGTTAACGGCTGGTATGATGACGGCAAGTATAAGGTCTCTCATACAAACTACAATTCCGTTATTGCCGTGCCTTACGATATGTATATATCGGGATACGATACAGATGCTGTCAACAAGCTTGTTCTCTGGAGCGCAAAGTCATCAAACAGACTTGATATGTCGGCATTCTCAAGAGGCGATTATGCCAAGGCTCTGGAAGAAAACACAATGGCAGAGGTCATAACGAAAATTCTCTATCCTGCAGACGACCACACCGCAGGTAAGATTCTGCGTTTAAAACAGCAGTATCTCCTTGTTTCTGCATCGCTTCAGAGCATTATTTTCAATCACATGAAGCGTTACGGAACGCTTGATAATCTGTCGGAAAAAGTAGCTATTCACATAAATGACACGCATCCTGCATTGTGCGTTCCCGAGCTTATGCGAATCCTCGTTGATGAGTATGATTACGGCTGGGACGAAGCATGGAAGATAACTTGTGAAACTCTGACCTATACAAACCATACGGTTATGAGTGAGGCGTTGGAACGCTGGAGCGAGCATCTCTTCGCAGAGCAGTTGCCGCGAGTCTATCAGATTGTTTGTGAAATTAACCGTCGCCTGGTCGCACAGCTCAATATTATATATCCGGGAGATGTCGCAAAAATTGACTATATGGCTGTTATTGCGCACGGTGAAATTCGTATGGCAAATCTTTGCCTCGCGGCGTGCCATAAGGTAAACGGCGTATCAAAGCTTCATAGCGATATCCTGAAAAACGGAATATTCAGGGATTATTACAATATCGAGAACGATAAATTTACGAATGTAACCAACGGTATAGCGTACAGAAGATGGCTTTGCCAGTCTAACCCTGAGCTTACCTCTTATCTCGAGGAGTTAATTGGCGACGGCTTCAAGCATGACAGCAACGAGCTTGAAAAGCTTCTTGACTATATAAACGACGAGAAGGTCCTGACTCGTCTTGCTGAAATTAAGTACAACAACAAGGTCAGACTTGCAGAATATATTGAAAAAGCAAACGGAATCAAGGTTGACCCGAATTCAATGTTTGATATTCAGGTTAAGCGTCTTCATGAGTATAAGCGTCAGCTTCTAAATGCTTTGCATATCTTATATCTCTATAACAAAATTAAGGCAAATCCTGACGGTGACCATGTTCCGAGAACATTTATCTTTGCGGCCAAGGCTTCAAGCGGTTATGTAATGGCGAAGCAGATTATCCGCCTTATCGTAGCGATATCTGATATGGTAAATTCAGACCCGGTCGTTCGCGATAAAATCAAAGTAGTGTTTATCGAAGACTACAAAGTATCTCTTGCTGAAATTATCATACCTGCCGCTGATCTTTCTGAGCAGATTTCAATTGCAGGAAAAGAGGCGTCGGGAACGGGCAATATGAAGCTTATGATAAACGGTGCCGTAACAATCGGAACGCTCGACGGTGCGAATGTTGAGATTCATGAGCAGGTCGGCGACGAAAATATGTTCCTTTTCGGCCTTCGTGCCGACGAGGTTGAGGCTCTCTGGCAGAGAGGTTATCGCCCTGCAGATTATTGCAACAATAACCCCGATCTCAAGCGCGTTATCGAAATGCTTACATCGGGAGAAATTGGCGGCGTCAAGTTTGACGATATAGCACGCTCGCTTTTGACAAACTCTTTTGGTGTTGCGGATGCGTATATGATTCTGGCTGACTTTGCAGACTATGTTCGTGCTCAGGAAGAGGCGGCTGAGGCTTACAAGTCAAAGCTTGATTTTGCGCGTATGTCGCTTGTGAATATCGCAAAAGCGGGAATCTTCTCGTCAGACAGAGCGGTTAAAGAGTATGCTGATAATATCTGGCATATAAAATACTAAAAAATTTAGGAATAAGAGATTATCTCTTATTCCTAAATAATTATTGAACGGTGAATAAAATGAGAATTTTATACAATAGCAAAAATGAATACTATAAATCTCCGTTCGGGTGCTTGAGACAGAATGAAGTGTGCAGACTGCGCATCAAAATTCCCACCGATTGCCGGACGGTATCGGTGAGCCTGTGCATCAGGAATGAAACCGGTTTTGAAATGAGTGTTCCGTTCCGAAAGGAAGCGGAGAACGAAGGTTATGAAGTCTACACTACCGAGTTTTCGCTTTTTTTAAACGATTTGTATTTTTATTTCTTCAAAATTACCACGCAAAGTGAAGTGTTTGATCTTTTTAAGCAGGGGGATGATACCAATATCGCTGTTGGCGATTTGTGGCAGTTAACCTGCTTTGATAAGGACTATGATACGCCGTCGGACTTCAAAGGCAGAGTTATGTATCAGATTTTTCCGGACCGATTTGCAAAAAGCGGTTCGGTTGACCTCGCGGGAAAGCTTGAACCTTATCAGCTACACGAGAATACCTCTGACACTCCTGTGTATTTGCCAAATGAAGAGGGGAGAATTACAAACAGCGATTTTTTTGGAGGAAACCTAAACGGCATTACCGAGAAACTTCCGTATCTCAAGGATATGGGGGTTGGCATTATATACTTGAATCCGATATTTATGGCGTATTCCAACCATCGCTATGACACGGCAGATTACAAGCGAATAGACCCTCTTCTCGGAACTGAGGAGGATTTTGTTTCCTTGTGTAATGAGGCGCATAAGCTTGATATAAAAATTATTCTTGATGGCGTTTTTTCTCACACGGGAAGCAACAGCGTTTATTTTGATGCAAAGGGCATCTTCGGCAACGGTGCGGTTAGTGACGAAAATTCTCCGTATAGAGAGTGGTATCAGTTTGAGAATTATCCGACTAAATACACCGCGTGGTGGGGAATTGACACGCTGCCGTGCGTTGATGAGCTGAGTGGAAGCTATATGGACTACATAATCAATTCTCCGGATAGCGTTCTTGAGCATTGGATGAGGCTTGGTGCAGACGGCTTCCGCCTTGATGTGGCGGATGAGCTTCCTGATAAATTTATTTCGGCGTTTCATAAAAAGCTTAAGGAAATAAAGCCGGATGCTCTTCTCATTGGCGAGGTCTGGGAAGATGCATCCAACAAAATAAGTTATAGCGCGCGCAGGAGATATTTTTCTGACAGTAACTTGGATTCCGTAATGAATTATCCTTTCAAAGAGGTCATTATAGGGTATGTAAAGAGGGAAATCACGGGAAATGAGTTTGCCGACCGTGTTATGACAATTGTAGAAAACTATCCTCGTCCCGTTCTTGATTGCCTTATGAACCTGCTCTCGACGCATGATACACCGCGTATCATTACTGCTCTTTCGGGAAAAGGAGAGGGAATGAGTAAAGTGGAAAAAGCGAACTTCAGGCTTGGTGGCGAAGAGCTTGAAAGGGCGTTGACGCTTGCCAAATTATCCGCACTTCTTCAATTCACTCTTCCGGGAAATCCATCAATATATTATGGCGATGAAATCGGAATGGAAGGCTTTGAAGATCCACTTAATCGAGCCTATTATGAGTGGGATAAGCAGAATACGTCGCTTAAAGAGTTTTATCGGAAACTTTCGTACCTTAAAAACGAAAACAAAGCCGTTAAGCTCGGTAATATTGTTTTCGAGAAAGCGGAGGAAAGCTTCATACAATATGCCCGCACATATCAAGGTGAAACGGTGCATATCGCAGTATCGCTCGAAAGGAAAATTGAAAGGGATGGCAAGGTTCTTTTAGAAATTTTAGCCGACAACATCCACGCCGTTATCTATGAATAAAGTTAAAAGCACATCGTAAAAATACGATGTGCTTTTTGTTTGACAGGGGCAGAGCGCTCCGTGCCATATCCACAATACAGTCTGTTTCTGAATAATCTGTTTTTTTATTCTGAAATTTTTGTTCTCGTGTCAGTTTACTGCACCGGCAGCGATAATCTTCTGGTAGTAGTAAAAACTCTTTCTCGGAACGCGCTCAAGTGTGTCGTAGCGAATCTGGATAAGACCGAACATATGCTCATAGCCTCTTACATAGAGCTCATTCGTATCCATAATTGACCAGTGGTAGTAGCCTTTAACGGGAGCTCCTGCGGCGACGGCTCTCGAAACGCCACGCAAGTGCTCACGCAGATAGTCGATGCGGTAGTCATCCTCAAGCTCCTCTTCGTAGTTGCCCCATTTTTTCTTGCTTATGCCGTTTTCGGTAATGAGAAATTCTATGCCTGGGTAGCGATCACGGGCATACATAATTGTATCGTATATGCCCTGCGGATTTATTGTGAATCCGTAATCGTCCTCGGGGAACATATCTTTTGTTGCGTTTCTGTAATCGAGAACTTCGTTCTTTTCGTATGCAATTACGTAGGAGCTGTAATAGTTGATGCCGAGATAATCGGACGGGATAAAGTTCTCGTCGAGATCTTTCTGATATCCTTCGGGTAGATTGTCTTTTATGTACGGATAATCAAGGATGCATTCGGGGTAGTGGCCGAGGAGAATAGCATCATTAAACCAGTTTGAATAGAATGCCATATCGCGCTCTGCGGCATCCTGGTCTGCTTTGTCAATCGTAAGACCGTATGCGAGTTGGAGGTGGTTAACAAAGCCGATTTTTCCCGTGTAACCGAGGTCTTTATAGATGCGGACTGCCTTGAAATGAGCCAAAATCATGTTGTGGCAAGCCTTGATGCATTTGTTAATGTCCTTTTCAAACGGAGCGGTAGAGCCCCATGCGTATGCGGCCATGATGTTGACGTTCGGCTCATTTACTGTTGACCAATAGGGAACTCTTGTGCCAAATGCCTTAAAGCAAGTTTCGGCATACTTTGCAAACCAGTCTATGAATTCGGGGTTTAAAACTCCGCCTCTCTCAATAACCCAGTATGGCAGATCACAGTGCCAGAGGTCAAAAAAAGGCACAATATCAGCCGCGATAAGAGTATCTATAACGTCGGAGTAGTAGTCAAGACCTGCCTGCGCGATTTTATCGGGGCCATTGGGGTAAATTCGTGACCACGAAATCGAAAAACGGAAAGACTTGAGTCCAAGCTCCTTCATAAGAGCAATATCTTCCGGGTATTTGTGGTAAAAGTCGGCAGACAACTTCGGGTCAGCGTGTCCATACTGTTCGCAACGGATAGGCCAGTAGTGGTCGAGGACATCTTCACCCTTTCCGCCCTCGCCAACTCCTGCTTCAATTTGTACCGCAGAGGACGCTGCGCCGAATAAAAAGTCTTTTGGAAATTTGAAATACATGATGTGAACTCCTTCGTGTTATCGTCTGAATATTTTTTGGTATTCGCTTGGCGAAAGACCTGTTTTACTTTTAAAAATGCGGCTGAAATAACAAGTGTAAGCAAAGCCAAGTTGTCTTGAAATTTCGTTCACCGAAAGGGAGGATGACTCTAAAAGTTCTTTGGCACGATTTATTCGAAGATAAATCAGGTACTGATTTGGCGGCATACCGTAAATGAGTTTGAAGTATTCTCTGAAGCGAGCTTCGCTTATGTTTTGCTCGTCAATGAAGTCTTCGAGAGAAAATTCCGGATTAAGAAAGTTTTCAGCAAAAGACTTTTGAGCATCTTCAAGAAGAAGACGAGTCTTTTTTGAAATATAAGATTTCGTATGGTGTGAAATCAAGGAAGCAAAGATGTTATATAGCGTGCTCATTGATGAGCAATAAAAACCTGAACCGTGAATCGACCAAGTCTTATACAACAATTTGAATAAGTTGTCAACGCCTTTTGGTGCGTGGAAAACCTGCGGGGAAAGAGGTTCGCCTTCAGATGATGAACAGAGAAAATCGACTACAATAAAGTGTGTGTAGTTGTGTAGCTTACGGCGAAAATAGGTAGCGCCTTTTGGGACAAAGAAGATGTCTCCGGGGGAAAGCTCGAATTTTTCACCGGGAAATTCCTCAAATTCAAGAACAGATTCGCCCTCAAGAAGGTAGGCGAGAACATCGTGAGTGGGAAATGTGTACGGGCCCGGATCGAATGGAACAACGCGAGTGTCCGCAACGGTGAGAATTGAAGTTATGAGGAAATCTTCGCTGAATAAGGTTTTATTCAAATCGGTCAAATAAAATCAACTCCACAAAACGTATTTTTTTAACGCCAATATTCTTATATCATATTATTACTTCAAAAGTCAACGCTTTTGTGCAACTGGAAAAAACTTCAGGGACGTTTTGTTTAAATGAGGAAAGAGTGTTTATTGCTATTTGTTTCAAATGTGTTAAAATGAGAGCATGAAAATGGTTTTTTGTACGGACTTACGGCAAAAAAATTCGAAATTGTCTTTGCGAGAAGGAGTTTTATTCATGGCGAAAGATTTAATAATGAATGGTATCAGGGTTGCAAATGACACCTTCGAGCCGCAAGAGATAAAAGAGCTCATTCAAAAAAGATGTATAGATGAAGGTATGAACTACGTAAGCTTTACGATAATTACGGGCACCGTTAAAGAAGATGAGCATTTTTTGGATGTCGTGAGGTTTCTGAAAGAGAACAATGTCTATTTCGATGTTCATTTCAAGCATCCGACAAGAAACAAGGGCGGAACAATCAAAACCGCTTGCGGATACAATGCGGAAACAGTTGACAAGATAAAAGAAATAGCGGGCGAGAACTTCGTTTCACACGAGCTTGCCGAGCTTGGAAGCGAATTTGGTTGTTACGCTGCAGCATATAAAGAGTGGCTGCCGATTAATTCGACAGATAATGATGCTTGCGATATGCGACGGGCAAGTGTTAACCTCTTCGATAAGGCGAAAACCCATATCGAAGAAGCGTCAATCGGCGGTAAGGTTCCTGTCACGGTAATTGAAGCGACAGCGCTGATGCCGTATATCGCAAAGGCAGGTCTTTCGTATCCTTGTCTTGAGGCTATGTGCGGAAACAGTGATGTTATGATTCCGATAACGCGTGCTACGGCAAAACTTGTCGGAAGTGATATCTGGGCAAGCTACATAGCACATGAGTGGTACGGCGGTGTCCGCGCGTTTGATCCGCTAAAAATGCACCGCCTGCGTATGATTTACGATTATCTGTATATGTCGGGTGCGAACATATTCGTTCTTGAAAGCGGTGACGAGGAGCTTCACGCACACGATACTCCGCGAAGAGAAGTAAAGGACGAAAATGGTACGCATATCGAATACGAATGCGAGTACGACCATCCAATGTGCAGAAAGTATCGCGAAATCAGACGTGAGTTTGCAGACTTCGTAAATCAGGATGAAAGACCAAAGGGTGGTCCGAAGGTAAAGGTCGCTTTCGTCCAGGGTAATTACGACGGCTTTTCGCCCTGGCGCGCAGGAAGCTCGCTCTGGAACTGTTTTGAAAACCCTGATTTCGGATATTCTTCTCCCGAATTCATGTGGAGAATATTCGATGATATTTTCACAAAACGCCAGTGGCACGATATCCACAACTTCGGTGAGGTTGACCTCTCCGGTGCTCCGGCGTACGGTACATATGACATAGTTTTCGCAAACAGCGGATATGAGATCTTTTCAAAGTATGACTACCTGATTTTTACCGGTTGGAATACTATGACAGACGAGATATACGAAAACCTTAAGAAGTTTGTTCAGGGCGGAGGTCGTCTGTTTATGACGGCGGCACACCTAAACACTACGATAAAGAGAAACGGCGAAATCAAGCTCATCCGTGACGGCGATGTTTCAGATTTGTTCGGGTGCAAGCTTTCTGTGCAGGATGCTTTTGAAACAAACGACGGTTACAAGTTTTTGGAAAGTACGGTACCTGAACTTATGTATCCGAGAGATATGTTCTATGACCCGATTTTCTCAGAGGGTTATCTGAAATATGCAAAGGCAGAACTTCAAACTGCCACAGCGGTTGGCGTTTTAAGCCGAAGGTTTTTGGAAAAAGACGAAGAAAATCTTCCTGTTTGGCTTGCGGAAAACAGACTCGGCGAAGGATACGCCGTCTTGATGACAAGTCTTGATTATCCGAGCGGCAGTGGCTTTAGCGCCTACAAGTGCGTTGTCAGGGAAATGCTTACGGCAAGTCACCGAGCGGCAGATATAAAGGTTTACGGCTCTGATAAAATTCGTTTCACCGTCTATGAAGGCGATAAGGTATATCTGTTGAATACTGATTTTGACTGTAAGTCACACGCTGTTGTTGATTATGGAGAAGAAAAGCGTGAATTCATCTTAAATCCGCGAGAGATTTTAGCGGTGGACAGATGAGTAAACTACTGAGAAATCAGTTTAATATATAAATTTTTGCACAACTTAAAAAGGAGTGGAATTATTATGAAAAAGAACTTTGGCAGATTCTTAAGCGCAGTATTGGCAATTGTTATGGTAGCGGCAATGCTCCCGGCAACGGGCGTTCTCGCGGCAGACGCGGCTTCTTCTGAGGTATTTACTTTCAAGAACACTTCAGGTGCTACGCGTATGATGGATACATACACAGACTATGGATCAGATAACCCGAACTGGAGATATTTTGACCATCAGGATGACTTTTCGGGTTACTTCCAGGTTAACACCAACGGTCAGTTCAGAACGAGAGTAGACAGCCCGACACCCGGAACTGCATGGGCAGCATTTGGTTTGAAGTTTAAAAACACGGAGCTCACAGCAGGTAGATATATGCTCTCGTTGTCGAGTGCACAGATATGGCCGCATGGAGCTTCAAGCAGGAGTGCGTCTTTCTATCTTGCAAAGAAAGAAGAAGGAAAAACATCAGGTGCAGATTACATAAACTCTGCAAACCTTGTAGGAACCATCGCTCCCGGAAACACCGGTAGCCTTGTAACTGTTGATATTGGTGAATGCATCATTGCAGATTTGGATGCAGAATATGTTCTCGTTATGCAGAACAAGGGTGCAGAGTTTTATTTGACCAATTTCACGCTTACAAGAACAGGCGACCTTCCGGAGTCTGCAGTATTTACTTTTGCTAACACAGCAAACGGTGAGACACCGGTTGCAAACTATACGGAATACGGAACAAAGAACCCGAACTGGAAGTATTTTGACCGCTCGCAGGAGCTTAAAAATTTGGCTACAGCGGGCAACGCACTCGGAACGACATATTCAGGTTATTTCTGGAACAAGGCATTCAAGGTGCTTACATCACAGAGCGGAACTACTGCAACAGATGTATGGACAGCATTTAAAATCAAGGCCCCGCTTAATGCAGGAAAATATGAACTTTCCTTCACTATCCCTGAAGTTTGGGGAGGAAATGAAGGCGGTTCCGCGAAGATGGAAATGTATCTTGCACCGTATGACGCGACAAAGACAAGCGGCGCAGATTATATGACACCGGCAAACTGCATTATGCCGAAGCAGGGAATTTCAACTGCAACGACATCTGCTCCGAATAAGTTTGATGTTCCGGAAGGTGCTGATGAGTTCGTTCTCGTTATAAAACTTTATACAGCACAGTTCAATATTTCCGGCTTTGCAATTAACAAGGCTTCAGCTTCAGAGGTTGTATATGACTTCACCCAGGCAGGAGTAAATAAAAGAGTAACGGAGTATAATTCCTACGAAGCAACAGGCAGAAAATGGCATTGGCTCGGCGCATCTCCCGAGCTTGAGGCAGCTATTGCATATTCAGGCCGTTTCGGAAGAATGGTTGACGGTAACATAGAAATCGACCCGCTCAACATTGATGAAAGCGCAGATAAGAGAGTTCGAGGCTCTTACCATGCATTCAAGCTTAAGGCTCCCGAAATGCCGGGCGTATATGCGCTTACAGTAGATTGCACAGGTTCCGGATATTTGGCAGGCCGCGATGAGAATGACAATACATGGATTTATGTAGCGGAATATGGCAGTTCAGACCTTTCAAGCTATATTAATTCAAACAATCTCATGAATTCAGGTGCTAACTGGAATGCAACAAGCATCACCGGAGATAAGTACATCTACATTGACGGAACAGAAGAAAATCTTGTTTTCCTCACGCAGATTTCCGAAAACAACTCGAATGCGAAGACAGAGTACAATACAATTACTCTTACACCGGTTGATGTATCTGCAGGTGAAATTGTAGCTTCAGCAGAAAACATCAAGGTTGGCGCAACTGCTAATGTAAGACTTAAGCTTGACGGAAAAGACGTCATTACTTCAATGGCTAAATACTCAAGCAGTGACAATACGGTTGCTCAGGTTTCTGCTGACGGCGTTGTTAAAGGTATAAAAGCAGGTGTTGCTACAATCACGGTATCAGCAGGCGATATCTCTGCAACAAAGCAGATTACCGTTTTGCCTGACGAAATTCTTTCAGGCAGTGTAAGCATTGCAGTTTATTCATATGTTGACGGTGTTGCAGGAAATAGCGGAATTGAGGCTACACCCGCAATCACAATTGGTAACGTAGCTTCTGTTGCAAGAAGAAAAGAAATCACACTTACCGCAAAAGGAATCGAAGGCAAGGAATTCAAGTACTGGCAGTCTGCATCAGGAGTTGTCCTCTCTGAAGAAGAAAGCTATACATTCAACGCAAATTCAAATACAGCTATCTATGGCGTTTATGAAAGCGAAGGCGAAGCAGCTGACGGCACAAATGTAACAGTCCGCTTCTTTAACGGCTTCGGCAGCTTTATCAAGAAGGTAGTTAAAGAAAAGGGAACATTATTCTCTGCCTTTGCAAGTGAAGTAACCGACACGAATTACAGAGGCTATGCATTCGCAAGCTGGAAGAATGCAGACGATTCCATCAGCGACGAAACCAAGGTTAACAAGAACGATGTTGTCGTAGCACAGTATGCAGACACCCCGGCAAAGAATTATAACGTTACAGGTATCACAAATCCTGGAATGTATGCTTATGATGAAGTTGTTACTGCAGTAAGCACAGACGCAGACTTCTCATACTGGAAACGAAACGACGAAGTAGTAAGCTACAACCCGACAT
>JAZQSI010000188.1:0-8126 GCA_045629985.1 Eubacteriales bacterium | reverse complement strand
GTCCCTGTTGTTTTTGTAAAGAAGAATAAATCGGGAAACATTTCGGATAAAGTTTTTTCTTCAAGGGTAGAGTCATTTACAAAGAAGAATGTTTACGACGCTGTTGTAAGCAAGGAGTTCCTCGGGAAAGAGGACAAGGTTCTTGTAATTGATGACTTCCTTGCAAAAGGAAATGCGTTGAACGGACTGATGGATATCCTTAACCAGGCAGGCGCCGAGCTTGTAGGCTGTGCCATCGCTATCGAAAAGGGATTCCAGGGCGGCGGAGACGAACTCAGAGCGAAAGGGATTCGCGTCGATTCATTGGCAATCGTTGAATCAATGACCGATTCTTCACTGACGTTCCGTAAGTAACTCTACCGTCAATTACATATGTAATTTTTTGCCGAAAAGGCAAGGAGGGTATAAAAATGAAAAAAATCATCTCACTCGTTCTCGTTGCTGTTATGTTCGTAGCTGCAATGTGCACGCTCACAGCATGCGACAAGAGCGAAACAACCGCTGTATCTGAGGACTTCAAGATCGGCTTCATCTTCTTGCATGATGAAAACTCGACCTACGACAAGAACTTCCTCGATGCTGCAGAAGCAGCTACAGCAGAGCTCGGCCTCAAGCCGGAGCAGGTTATCTTCAAGACAAACGTTCCTGAGGGTAACGAGTGCTACGAAGCAGCAGCAGACATGGCTGACCAGGGCTGCGACATCGTCTTCGCAAACAGCTTCGGTCATGAGCCGTACATGCTCAAGGCTGCAAAGGAATTCCCGGATGTTCAGTTCTGCCATGCAACAGGTACAACTGCACACACAGAGAATCTCCCGAACTTCCACAACGCATTTGCTTCCATCTACGAAGGCAGATATCTTGCAGGTATTGCTGCAGGTATGAAGCTCAACGAAATGATCGAAGCAGGTAAGATCACAGCAGACCAGGCTAAGATGGGTTATGTTGGTGCTTACACTTACGCAGAAGTTATTTCCGGCTACACTTCTTTCTACCTTGGTGCAAAGTCAGTTTGCCCGAGCGTAACTATGGAAGTACAGTTCACAGGCAGCTGGTACGACGAAGCTCTTGAAAAAGAAGCTGCAACAAAGCTCCTCAGCAATAACTGCGTTCTTATCAGCCAGCACGCTGACTCAATGGGTGCACCGACTGCATGTGAAAACGCAGGCGTTCCGAACGTTTCTTACAACGGCAGCACACAGAGCGCATGCCCGAACACATTCATCGTTTCTTCAAGAATCGACTGGGCTCCGTACTTCAAGTACATCATTGATGCTGAAGTTAACGGCAAGGAAATCGCAGCTGACTGGTGCGAAGGCTTTGAAGCTGGTTCTGTAAAGCTTACAGACATCAACGAAGCAGTTGCAGCTAAGGGCACAAAGGAAGCTTTGGAAGATGCAAAGGCAAAGCTCATCGCTGGCGAAATCAACGTATTTGATGCTTCTACATTCACTGTCGGCGGCAAGGCTCTTGAGTCCTACAAGGCAGACGTTGACACAGATGCAGCATACACACCGGATACAGAAGTAATCGCTGACGGATATTTCCACGAGTCTGAGTTCCGCAGTGCTCCGTACTTCGATCTCCAGATTGATGGTATCACATTGCTCAACAGCATGTTCTAAATGATTTAAGATATAGGGCGGGGAAATTCTCCGCCCTATATTGCCTTATACACTTGTGTTTTGTGATAAACAGATGGGTGATTGTTTATCACAACACATAAGAAAATTTCTATAATGGAGTTTGCTATGGAACAGAAAATTGCGCTTGAACTGAAAAATATTACAAAAACCTTCGGAAGTGTTGTAGCTAACAAGAACATCTCCCTTCAGGTAAGAAAGGGAGAGATTCTCTCCGTGCTCGGTGAGAACGGAAGCGGCAAGACAACGCTTATGAATATGGTTTCGGGAATTTACTTTCCGGACAGCGGTCAGATTTTTGCTGACGGAAAAGAAATTGTAATTGCTTCTCCGAAGGATGCTTTTGAACATAAAATCGGAATGATTCATCAACATTTCAAGCTTGTTGATGTCTTTAATGCTGCAGAAAACATTGTGCTCGGCATGGAAGACGAAAAGGGCTTCGATATGCCGGCGTATGTGGCAAAAATTAACGAAATAGCCGCGCAGTACGGATTTGATATTGACCTTAATAAGAAAATCTACGAGATGTCGGTTTCTGAAAAGCAGACCGTTGAGATTATCAAGGTTCTCTTCCGTGGTGCAGACATTCTCATCCTCGATGAGCCGACAGCTGTTCTGACGCCGCAGGAGACGGTAAAGCTCTTCCGCGTTCTCCGTAATATGAGAGAGAGCGGAAAAGCGATTATTATCATCACCCACAAATTACACGAGGTTCTTTCCATTTCCGACAATGTTGCAGTATTGCGAAAAGGTGAATATATCGGTACGGTAAAAACTGCCGAGACAACCGAGGCGGCGCTTACGGAAATGATGGTTGGAAAGAAGGTCTCTCTTGATATTGAGCGAAGCGATGTAGAAAATGCTTCTGACCGTTTGATTGTTGAAAATTTGTCCTGCGTCAACCGTGAGGGAATTAAGCTTCTTGATAACGTGTCGTTCACGGCGCGTTCAGGCGAGATTCTCGGAATTGCAGGTATTGCAGGCAGTGGACAGCGTGAGCTTCTCGAGGCCATAGCAGGACTTCAGTATCTTGATGAGGGCAGTATCGTTTACAATAATCCCAAAACCAACGAAAAAGAAAGCCTTCGCGATAAAACACCGCTCGAAATCCGCGCAATGGGCGTAAGGCTTGCCTTTGTACCCGAGGATCGTTTGGGTATGGGTCTTGTAGGAAATATGGACATTGTTGATAATATGATGCTCCGAAGCTACAAGAAGGGAAAATCTGCTTTCCTGCAGAGAAAAACTCCGAAGTCTCTTGCAGATGAGATTGTTGACCGTCTTGAGGTAGCAACTCCGTCGGTAAGTACTCCGGTAAGACGTCTTTCGGGCGGTAACGTTCAGAAGGTGTTGGTAGGAAGAGAAATCGCATCTGCTCCAACCGTTCTTATGGCGGCATACCCGGTCAGAGGCTTGGATATCAATTCATCATATACGATTTACAATCTTCTCAATGAACAGAAGAAAAAAGGTGTCGCTGTAATCTTTGTCGGAGAAGATCTTGACGTTCTTGTTGAGCTGTGCGACAGAATTATGGTTCTTGGCTCCGGTAAGGTAACGGGAATTGTCGATGGCAGAAATACCACAAAGGAAGAAATCGGAATTTTGATGACAAAATCAGATTATGTCGAAGAAATGACACAGGAAGGAGATAAAAATGAAAAAGCTGAATGATTTATTTACAAATGCTTTCTTCGGTGTCTCTTCCCATATTATCAAAAGAGATGACATCGTCTGGTGGAAAGCGTGGGGGATTCGCGTTATCTCTGTTGTGTTCGCTTTGATTGTCTGCGGCTTTGTTACGGTTTCTCTCACGGATTTAAATCCGATTGAAATGTACGTAACGATGATCGAAGGTGCGGTAGGTACTCCTCGACTCACTTGGAACCTTATGCAGAATACGGCTATCTTGCTCTGCGTTTCGCTTGCAGTAACTCCTGCATTCAAGATGAAGTTCTGGAATATCGGTGCAGAGGGGCAGGTTCTGGTTGGTGGTCTCGCTACTGCGACCTGCATGATCTTCCTCGGTGAGAAGCTTCCGCCGATTGCCTTGATTCCGATTATGTTCGTTACGTCAGTTCTCGCAGGTGCGCTGTGGGGTCTTGTTCCGGCGTATTTCAAAACGCGTTTTAACTCCAACGAAACACTGTTTACCTTGATGATGAACTATGTCGCAATTCAGATTGTTGCGTATTTCACTCTCGAATGGTCCGTTCCGAAGGGCTCGGGAACTCCGCGAACCTTGGAGTTCGGTCAGCTTCCGACACTCTTTGGTCAGAAGTATATGATAAATATCCTTATAGTAGCTGTTATTACCGTCATTGTATATATCTACTTGAAGTACAGCAAACAGGGTTATGAGATTTCTGTTGTGGGAGAGAGCGAGAAAACGGCACGTTACATAGGTATCAATGTCAAAAAAGTTATGCTCCGAACAATGGCTATCTCAGGCGCTCTTTGCGGTATCGCAGGCTTCCTTCTCGTTGCGGGAACGGATCACTCCCTGAAGAGCGACACAGCGGGCGGCCGCGGCTTTACCGCGATTATGGTTTCGTGGCTTGCTAAGTTCAATCCGGTATTTATGGTTCTCACGTCGCTGCTGATTGTATTTTTGCAGAAGGGCGCAGGAAAGATTTCTGAGGTATATCGATTGAATTCATCTTTCTCGGATATTATTACGGGAATTATCATTTTCTTTATTATCGGTTCTGAATTCTTCATCAATTATAAAATCAAGTTCAACAAAAAGGAGGCAAATGTATGATAGCGACAATTATTCAGCGTGCTGTTATGCAGGGAACTCCGTTGCTCTTGGGCTCTACAGGTGAAATCCTCACCGAGAAGTCCGGGCACCTTAATCTGGGTATCCCGGGAATTATGTACGTAGGTGCAATAAGCGGTGTTGCGGGTGCTTTTCTCTATGAGCAAGGCGCGGCTTCAATAAATCCGTTGCTTGCAGTTCTTATTCCTTTCTTCTGCGCGATTGTCGGCTCTGCGTTGATGGGACTTATCTATTGCTTCCTCACGGTTACGCTTCGCGCAAATCAGAACGTTACGGGCCTTGCGCTTACCACCTTCGGTATCGGCATTGGTAACTTCTTCGGTGGTTCGCTGATTAAGCTTGTGGATTCTGACGTTCCGTCTATTGCGCTTTCAAGAACGAGTACTGCGTTTAAAACCCAGCTCCCGTTTGCAGATAATCTTGGCTGGTTCGGAGATATTTTCCTTTCATACGGTTTTCTTGTTTATCTTGCGATAATAATAGCCATTGTTTCGTCTTATATTCTCAATAAGACGAGAGTGGGCCTTCACCTTAGAGCGGTAGGCGAAAATCCGGGAACGGCAGATGCGGCAGGTATCAACGTTACAAAGTATAAATATCTTACCACCTGCATCGGCAGCGCAATCGCGGGACTTGGCGGACTTTACTATGTAATGGACTATGCAAACGGCGTTTGGTCGAACAACGGTTTCGGCGATCGTGGTTGGCTCTCCATCGCGCTTGTTATATTCTCGGTATGGCGTCCGTCAATCAGTATCCTTGGCTCAATCCTCTTTGGGTTCCTGTATGTTATACCGACTTATATACCTGACATCAGCGTCAGTGCGAAGAAGCTTTTCGAGATGCTTCCGTATGTTGTTACGGTCATCGTGCTTGTTATTACAAGTATGAGAGACAAAAAGGAAAATCAGCCACCGGCCGCGCTTGGCTTGCCGTACTTCCGAGAAGAACGGTGACGAAATAATACCAAATACAAAAAACAGAGAAGGTTTTAAAACCTTCTCTGTTTTGTTATGCTGTTTTATGTTTCTTATTCTTTTTCGAGTGCGAGGGTAACGGTTGTGATGTCGCAAACCTCAGCAGGGCCGTAGTACTGGATAGCACCGGGGTAGATGTATGAGGTTTCGATTGCCCATTCATCACGGCGTGCTTCAAAGTACTTAAACGGCTTTCCGTCAAGCTCAACAAGTGCTTTCTTGATAACGGGCTTGTCCTCGCCGTGACGGCGTTCGATGTTCATCATTTTTGTAATCGGCATACCGCCTGCAACCCACTCGGATGCCGGCTTTGAAAGATTGGAAATCTTTGAGAGGTATCCGTTGTAACCGTACTGGATGAGCATAAATGCGTTGTATCCGAGGGAGTAGCAGTAGTCAGCGTCAAAGTTTGACGGGAAAGCACATCTGCCCTCGTAACCGAGGAAGTGATGGATCGGGGAGAACTTACCGCTGTATGTGCCTGCCTTCTTGCGTGCTGCAAGCTTGTCTGCAACGATAGCAGAGAAGAGCTTTTCAGAGTCAATGAGAGAAACCTGAACGTTACCGTGCGGATCGCGCTCGAGGAAGAGCTGCTGCTGGATGCCCTGCGGAAGGATAGCGAAAACTTCCATAGAAGCTTTAGTTAATCCATTTTCGATGAAAGAGTACTTAGCATCCCAAGAGGGAAGTGCGTTGAACTCGTCAGCTTTACTTCCTGCGAGGAGCTCGTTGATTTCGGAAATAAGAACCGAGAATTCGGGAACAAACTCAACAACGCCTTCAGGGATAACTGCGACACCGAAGTTCATGCCCTTTGCAGCGCGGTTTGCAACTGAATCTGCAATATAGTCTGCAATCTGGGAGAGTGACATCTTCTTTTCTGCAACTTCTTCGGAGATAAGGCAGATGTTCGGCTGTGTCTTGAGTGCACACTCAAGGGCAACGTGGGAAGCGGAGCGACCCATAACCTTTACGAAGTGCCAATATTTCTTTGCAGAGTTTGCGTCGCGGCCGATGTTACCGATGATTTCGCTGTATGTCTTTGTAGCTGTATCAAAGCCGAATGAGCAGTCGATGTCTTCGTTCTTAAGGTCACCATCGATTGTCTTCGGGCAACCGATAACCTGCACGCCTGTGTTGTTTGCTGCAAAATATTCAGCTAAAACAGCAGCGTTTGTGTTGGAGTCATCACCGCCGATGATTACGATAGCTGTGATGCCATGCTTCTTACAGACTTCAGCAACGATGGCAAACTGCTCGTTTGTCTCAAGCTTTGTTCTGCCGGAGCCGATGATGTCAAAACCGCCTGTGTTGCGGTACTGATTGATATATTCGTCGTCAAAGATGATGTAATTGTCTTCGATAAGACCGATGGGGCCGTTTTTGAAACCGTAAAGCACGTTTTCGGGATTTGTTGACTTAAGAGCGTCATACAAACCGCAGATAACGTTGTGTCCGCCCGGAGCCTGTCCACCGGAAAGGATAACGCCGACAACTTGCTTCTTCGGAGCTGATGTGTTCTCGCCCTTCTTGAAGACGATTTCACGCTTGCCGTAAGTGTTGGGGAAGAGAGCTGCAATCTTTTCGCAATCTGCAACGCTCTTTGTTTCTGCGCCCTCCAAAACACTGATTTCGGAGATGCCGCCGCGAAGCATCTGGGGAAGCTTCGGAGCATATTCATATCTTGCTTTCTGTAATGATGAAATAGCCATAACTCAAACTCCTTGTTTTATTCATATGTGAGCCATTATATCATATTTTGTCCAAAAGGTAAAGAGATATATTGATAATTGAAAAAGAAAGTGATACAATGAGAGCAAGAAATTTGTATTTTGTTTGTAGGAGAGAAAAAACTTGAATATTATACTTGTCGGTTGCGGAAAGGTTGGAGAAACCATCGCAAGAGAACTTGTTCTCGAAAAACATAACATTGTTATAATTGATACTGATGTCGAAAAGCTTGATGAAATCGGGAATACGCTTGATGTCATGTGTGTAGAAGGTCAGGGAGAGTCGGTTTCGGTTCTTCAGGAAGCTGGTGTTGAAAATTGCGATATACTCATTGCGGTTATGTGTTCTGACGAACTCAATCTCCTCACGTGTCTCCTTGCAAAGCGACTTGGCGCGAAGAACACGATTGCGCGCGTCAGAAACCCGATATACGCTGATGCCATAAACATCATCAAGGACGATCTGGGCTTAAGTCTTCACATAAATCCCGAACGCGCGGCGGCAAACGAAATTTCTCGTCTGCTCCGTTTCCCGACGGCACTTGGAGTCGAAACCTTCGCCAAGGGAAGGGTCGAGATTATGAAGTACGAGATTCCGGAAGGCTCCGTTCTCGATGATCTTCGCATCTGCCATCTCCGTACAAAGCTCAAGTCTGATGTTTTCGTCTGCGCTGTTGAGAGAGGGGAAGAAGTATTTGTTCCGACGGGTGATTTCATCCTTCGCGCAGGGGACGTTATTTCCTTTGTTGCACCTCTCAAGATTGCAAATGAGTTTTTCAGGATAATCGGTGCAACGACGCACAAAATTCGTGATGTTCTCATTGTCGGAGGCGGAAAGCTTACCTACTATCTTTCAAGGATACTTATAGATTCAGGCTTCCGCGTGAAGATTGTAGAGATTGACAAAGAACGTTGTGTTGAGCTTTCAGAGCTTCTTCCTGAAGCGGTAATTATCCACGGAGACGGAACGAACAACATTCTTCTTCATGAG
>JAZQSI010000187.1:0-3298 GCA_045629985.1 Eubacteriales bacterium | reverse complement strand
GGTCCCCTCCTCTACATCATTTAATGTAGTCAAGTACTCTCTTTAGGAGCACTGCAACTTCTGCGCGGGTTGTGAAGTCACTGCCTGCAAGGCTCGCTCCCTTACCGTTGACAAGGCCTGCTTCTACGAGTACATTTACAGCATCACGAGCATAGTCTGCTACATCTGCGTAGTCAGCGTATGATGTTACGTCGAGTCCCTCAATAGGTTTGAGCTCGATACCCATCTTTACGAGTGCACGGTAGAGGATTACCATCATATCCTGACGTGTGATTGTATTTTTCGGTGCATACTTGTTATCACCGATACCACCGACAATACCTGTGTTACGTGCTACTGCAAGTTCTTTTGCAAAGTAATCTGCATCCGATACGTCTGCGAAGTTCTCTGCGTTCTCGCTCTCAAGCTCAAATGCACGAACAAGGAGAATTGCGTAGTCTGCACGTGTGATATTGTTCTGCGGTGCAAATGTTGTTTTGCTTGTTCCCTTGATGATACCTGCTTCTGCAAGAGCTGTGATTGCATCCGCTGCCCATGCGTAGTTGCCGAGGTCACGGAAACCATCTGTTGTCGGGATGTCGGGTTCATCTGTCGGCTCTTCAGGATCAACAATGGGTTCATCAGGCTCTACCGTCGGAGGAACATCTGCACCTCCGCCGCCACCGCCGCTACCACCTGAGGTGGAGCCGCCTGTGGTTGAACCATAGACCTCTACTATAAAGTGAAGAGTTTTTTCAAGCGTTCCATCTGAAACAGTTAATGCTACAACATTTTCTCCAAGCTGTGTCTTGGTCGGCTTCCATACGATGGTCATTTCTTTCTCATTGAAATATGCGCCTCGAGGTAACCCACTTGCATCGTATTTAAGCGGTAATCCAACAATACTGTTTGCATTGATGGGAATAGTTATGAGAGATCCTGCGGATACGCTATACTCATCTTTCCCGTCGGACGTCGAAATTTCAGGTGCTGTAGTTGTATACTCTGTGAGCGGTATTTCAAAATCTGCACCTTTTTCGATATTATAAATATAAATATCTCCGGAAGTAATCAGTTCTCGTATTCCTCTTATCAAGGATACATCTCCGATGCTGATTCGGTATCCATCTGCAGTTTTCTCGGCGTTGACAATGCGATATACACCGTTCTGGGTATCATCTGTCTCTACATTTATGATTTTACCGATAAGCTCGCTTGCATCCACTTCATTATCAGTCTTCAAATCAATAAATGTTTCAAATACATTTCCTTTTGTGAAGTCTGAAACTTTGCCACGGATTCTGCCAAGAGTTTTATCTTCTCTAATTGCATAAGCTTTGCCGTCGTCAAGCATTACGCCGTCATGCAAATAAACCTTCGCAACATCGCCACTTGCTCTCACGGTATAAACTCCGACAAAGCCGCGGAATCTAAACAGCTCATTTCCGCTATCTGAAATTATATATTCGCGGTCTTTGTTTGCTGCATATACGACATAGTCAATTCTGCCGTTTTTGTGTTCTACCTTAAGAGCTTCACACGGCTCGCTTTCAGGAATAGCCTTTCCGTCAACTCGCACAGCATCAACGCGAGAGATGTTTGCAAGCTTACTCTCCCCCTTGTACGGCTCAATAACTGATGTGAAGAGCGTATCAAGGTCTTTTCCTTCACGCTTTACGAGAAGATATTCAAATTCTTTCGGATTTCCGCCCTTCCGCGGGGGCTTACCAAAGGCCGTTGCGACTTCAGAAACGTTAAACTTGTTGAGCATCGTGAGCTTAAGACCTAAATCTTTCGGTCCAGTCACACCATCTCTCAAATATTCAACCTTAAAATCAGCTGAGAATGTTCCTGTTCCTGGATTTTCGGCACGGCTGACCTTTTCGAGGTAATTAAAACCCGATGCCTTTGTGTAATTCTTATTGTCCGCATACGCAATATTTGCACCTGCGTATGTGCCAAACGGCTGCTTTACAAGCTTTATATTGTCTGAAAGTGTTACATCTACTGACTGGCTGTGGAAGCTGTATAGATGCTGGTCGCCACCCTTGATTCTGAAGAAATCAACTGCGTATGACGCTTCATCGTCGATATCAATCGAAAGCACTGTTCTGCGGTAGATATCGGTAATTGTTCTGTATGTAAGCGGTGCATCCGCATCCATAAGCTTCACGTCGCCTGCATCATCAAAGTGGAGAATGTCTGCCTCTGATGGTCTTGCAACAGTGCTCTGCTTGGACTCATTTACAAGAACTGTATTATGCGAAAGCGTTCCGCCTATCCAATTCGGGTTTATATTTGCACCCGCAGCACCCGTCTCTTCCGGATATCCCATTTCCGGCGCCATATCAAGCTGATAGAAGTCAATTCCGAGATTGAATCTGTCTGTATGCCTATGTCCCTGGCCACCACCGAAATACATCCAGAAAGTACGAAGTGTATTCGAATTTTCAGAGTTTTTATCCTCGCCATACTTATTACCACTTATGAGCGATGCATATCCGTATCCCGAGAGAAGCTGACTCTTTGAAAAATCAATTTCGCCGTATTCTTCTATATCAGCTTTAATTTCTTCCTGAATAGCCTCTGGATTTTTAGTAAATATGTCATCATGAAGGTCCTCAACTGTCCCACCGTTTGAGTTATATACCATCTGCGCAAAAATCGGGAGCTTTGTTGCCTTATATCCTGCCATCTCAAGAGAGAGATTTCCGGTTGCAACAGACGACTCATCACGTCTTCCTGTATCGCTGTTATCGCCGATATTTGCATGAACAGCACCCGAAACCGCAGTCGGGAAATACATTTGAAGCATCTTTATATACTTGGGATTTTCAAGGAGGTTATATTCCTTCTTTACGTATTCAGGTCGAATTTTCGAGTAATCTAGAAGATCTTCCGCGACAGCGAGAATACTTGTCGGCCATATTGAGTTATACGCTATCGAAGTTTCGTCACCAAAACCGTCACGGTCAACCCTCGTCATAATCTGCGAAAAGACGTTGCCACCCGTACACGGCTGTTTGCCGATTGACTCCTCACCTTCCTGCATTACAAACTGAATATACTCAGGCGTGAGCGTGCTGTCGTCCATAACTATCGCAGTTTTCGTAAGAACATCCTGGAAGAACCCGAAGTTACCTGTAATATCACCAGCTTTTACTGCCGGCAAAAGCTCTTCAAGTATATTCTTTTCAACATTCGAACGAAGCTTTTCAGGAGAAACCTTTCCGTTGATAAGCTTTTCTGTCTGATTATACTTGATTGCCTTTTCGGTAAGATAAGCAAGGAGCTCTTCGTCTTCGTAAATATCAAAGAA
>JAZQSI010000186.1:0-4867 GCA_045629985.1 Eubacteriales bacterium | reverse complement strand
CAGTAACCGCGCTTATACCGGGCAAGCAGAAACGTGAGCTCTGGATACTTGCGCATACCTACGAGCCGTTTTCGGTTGATGACAGCATCGGCGTTGTCGGAAGTATCGCCGCGATAAAGAAAATTCAGGAGCTTATAGAAGCAGGAAAGCTTCCACCGCTTGAATTTTCAATCCGCCTCGTTTACGCGATGGAGGTACATGGTTTTTCTGCAGTCGCAGACTATTTCGGCGGATGCCTCCGCGATAAGGTTCTCGGTGGCCTCAATGCGGATATGTTCTTTGGCGGAAAGTTCAATCAGATTCAGATTTTCTATGCGCCGCTCGCCGTGCCGTTCTACGGCAACTTCCTGATGAAGATGACGGCAGAGGTGTTCAATAAAGAATTCTCTCACCCCGAAGCCATTGATATGTTTTTGTCGCATCACGACGATATGCTTCTCGGCGATTCCTCGGTAGGCGTCCCGACGATATGGGCGCTCGGAGAACACGTTGACGAAAAGGGAAGAGTTGATTTCCACCACAACTCCAGCTGGGATAAGAATTATCTCGACGAAGAAAATTGCGCACGCGCACTCGGCTTCTACACAGCGTGGATAGGATGCGTTGCGGCGATGAGCGAGGAGCTCATCCCCGACTTTGCAACAGCGTCTGCAATCCTTGCTCAGAAATACATAAATGAAGAAGCAGAGCGCGAAACCGTTATAGGCACGGCTGAGGACAAGATGCGCTACATTGCGGGAAGAATGCGCGCGGCGGTTTTGAACTTTAATCTTGCAACTGAGGTCGCAAGGGTTTCCGAGCTTGCGGATGCTTTGTCTGTTCCGAGCATCAAAAAGGAAAGCGGAGAGCATCTTATGTGGCTTGATTATGCAGAAAAGCTCGTGCCGACACGCGTCGGAGCGGGGCTTCCGTTTGACAAATGCCGCATTCCCCGAAAGTACAGACGTCCGCTTCCCGATGGCGTGATTTACGGCCCGATGTCGCTCATTCTCTCGGCAATGGACGGAAAGAAAGCGCTCAAGCAGGCTATCTGTGAGGCGGCCTGGGAGCGCCGCATGAATATGACGGATGCGGATGTTAAAAAGTATGTAAATGCAGTAACATATCTTGCCGATTGGGGATACTTAAAGCTTGAAAACCCCTTGACGATAACAAAAGATATGTTTGTCGAAAGCTTAAAGAAGATTGGAATAAAAAAAGGCGATGTCCTTCTCGTTCATAGCGGCCTTTCGTATATGGGACATATAACGGGCGGAGCCGAGACCGTTCTCGATGCTCTTATCGAAGCTGTCGGCGAGGAAGGAACGATTCTCCTCCCGGCGTTTACGAGACCGTATATCGGCTTTGAAGGATATGTCAACCGCGCGAGAATGTACCGCCCGTTTGCTCCCGAGTTTTTTGACAATATAAACACGGGTGCAGTCCCGAAGGCGCTTTTGCACCGTGAGGGAACAAAGCGCAGTGCCCATGCGACACATTCCTGGTGCGGCGTCGGAAAAATGGCAGAGCAGTGCCTCTCGGCGCAGGGTTGCCTTGATGGCCCCACCGCTAAAGGAAGCCCGCTCGAAAAAGCGTGGGAGCTTGGCGGAAAGGTTCTCTTTATCGGTTGCGATATCCACAGCAACACCTTCCTGCATTATCTTGAGGATAAGGCAAACGCTCCGTATCTCGGAAGCGCTACAATAAAGATAAAGGATGCGGACGGAAACTTCCGCACAGAAACAATCAGAAACCATCTTCCGGGACACCGCTCCTTCTACGGCTATACTCCGCGAGAAGGAAAGTTCTACAAAGAGGCCTTTGCAAAAGGTCTTGAGGTAAAGGTTGAAAATCTTGGAATGGGCAGATTGCAGCTCATGGATTTAAGAGAGCTTCACGATATAGGGATGGAGATGTTCAGCGAAGATCCGCTTGCAACACTCTGCGCGAGCCCTGATTGCCAATTCTGCCAAAAATACAGAAAAGCATAAGAAAAAGAGGCGCAACGAAAGTTGCGCCGCTTAAAATTTTGCTTAAAATCGGAATTTATCGTCTTCCGTAAGACCGAGAGTTTTGATTGCCTTTTCAATCGTCGCATAAGCAGGCTCAAAAGCTTTGAGTGCGTGAGAATCGCTTCCGACGTAGAATTTGCATCCGCAGTCTTTTGCAATAAAGAACGGGCGCATAACTTTCTCAAATGCTTCATCCGAGCATTTCTTGAAGTTGAGCTCAATGCCGAGGTTTTTTTCTTTGGCGCCGCGGAAGAGCTCGTAAAAATCGTTGTCCGTAACACCGCCGAGAACCTCGAGATAAGGCGAGGGAGATTGGTTTGCGATAAGATGGGTTGTAAGGTGAGCTACGCCCACTCTTCCGAACGGAAGGTCGCTTTCAAGAAGCTTCTCAAAACGCTTGATATAGAGCTTTGTTCGCTCGGGAACGGTGACATTATCTCCATACCAGAAGTGAAAATGCGTAGTCGAAACAACTATGAAACCAAACTCATCGTAGTTGCTTTCATGGATGCCGATGTTGAAGTTTTCGTCCATATCCGCTTCACAGCCGAAAAGAAATTCTACCTTATCGCTCTTCGGGAGCGGGAGAACGGATTTCAGCGACTCCATGGAAGAAGAGTCGTACTGCTTCCAGCAGAAACGCTCGTCCCCTCGGGAAAGTCTGTCCCAAAAATGGTCAGCGAGAACAATCCTTGAAAGACCGCGCTCTTCGGCATATTTTAAAATATTCTTCGGCGTCTGTTCGGGGTCGTAGCAACATCCCGAGACGGTCGAATGTATGTGATAATCGTGGTCAATTGTAAAACGCATTTAAAACATCTCCTAAAGAAAAATTTTACCACAAAGCGGAAAACTTTTCAAGAAGAAGTTTTAACGAATGAACTCACTCGGGCATGCACCGTATTTTTGCTTGAAAACGCGGCTGAAATAAAGAGGGTCGCGGTATCCTACTGATTCGGCAAGCTCGGAGACGTTTAAGAAGTTTCCGTTATCGATTGCGGACATAGCTGCGGAAAGCCGCTTTGAAATTATGTACTTTTGCGGAGTTGTGCCGAAGTTTGCGATAAAAATTTTTCTGAAGTACGTGTCGGAGATTCCGCAGATAAGGTGGAGATTTTCTGCCGAAAGAGACGGGGAGAAGAGATTTTTCTTCAGGTAGTCAAGGGCAGGGGAAATCAGTTCAAGCCTTCTTTTTGCGGAATAGTCTGTGTTTTCCGTGTTGGCAAGATAAGAGAGAAGGTTGTAGAAAATTGAAAGTGCTTTGTATTTTTCGGCTGCTGTGCCGAGATTCCAGAGCGGTGCAAGGTGGTTCATGATAAAGTCAGCATCGGGGAAGTTTTCGAGCGTAAAGGCTCTGGGCTCCGGGTTTGTAAAGTTTTCTTCAACCGAGATGAGAGTATATGCGCTCGCCTCTTCTGAAACAATTTCAAAATCGTAGCGGATACCTTTAGGGATAAAAATCATATGCCCTGTTTTGAGGTGAAAAGCTTTATGGTCAAAAGTATAATTGGTTTCTCCTGCGGTTCGGAAGATGAAACCCGAGAAATTTCGTATTCTGTTGCGTCTTGATGGTGGCGACTTTCCGCTTGTTATGGAAATGAGTTTTAAATTTTCTATATTTTCGAACATATAATCATCACCAGGTTTTATAATAGCAGAAATTAAGAAGAAACGCAACTGAAAAGTGGTTCGGAAAAATCCATATAGTTATATTTATTCCATTTACTAATCCATAAAAGTCTGCTAAACTCAATGACGATAGGGGGCTTTGAGATATGGCTCGTAATTCTAAATGCGTAAATATGATAGAAGGACCGCTGTTTTTAAAGATTATGAAGTTCGTCCTTCCGCTTGCGTTGACAGGGCTTCTTCAGCGGCTTTACAACACGGCAGACGTTATCGTTGTCGGAAGATGGGCGGGAGAAATTCCGCTTGCGGCGGTGGGTGCGTCAGGTTCGCTCACGACGCTCATGCTTGATTTGTTTATTGGCCTTTCGGCAGGTATAAGCGTTGTGCTCGGGCATGCGATTGGCGCGAAAGAAAAAGAAAAAATCAGCAAGGCTATTCACACGGCAATGTTTATTGCAATCGTTGGCGGAGCAATTATTTCTGTCATAGGCATAGTTTTTGCGGAGCCGCTTCTTCTCCTGATAGATGTTCCGGATGACGTTATGCCGCAGGCAAAGCTCTATATGCAGATAGCGTTTTCGGGCAAAATCCCCGTTCTTATATACACCTTTGGCTCGGCAATAGTAAGGGCAAAGGGCGATACGAAGCGACCGCTTTATATTGTTACGATATCGGGAATTATAAATGTCGTACTAAACCTCTTTTTCGTATGCGTCTGCAAAATGCAGGCAGAAGGAGTTGCGATTGCAACGGTAATCTCCCAGATTTACACGCCTGTTTCGATTATAATCCTTCTTAGGAAGGAAGAGGGAGAACTCAAGCTTTCGCTACGAAAAATCTGTATTATTCATAAGGGTGTGTTCGGAGATGTTCTGAAAATCGGTATCCCGTCAGCCATCCAGCACTCGGTATTTTCTCTCTCAAACGTTGTTGTTCAGTCGAGCGTAAACAGCTTCGGGAGCGCGGCGGTTATCGCAGGCAATACCGCGGCGGCAAACATCTGCGGTCTGTTCTACATCTGCTTCAATGCTTTCTACAGTACTTCGATTGCGTTTACGAGCCAGAACGTCGGAGCGAGAAAACCTGAGCGAATCAACAAAATCGTTGGTGCGTGCTCTGTCGGAATATTGGTTTTCGGTGTGATTACATGCCTTATTGCGTTTTTCGGAGGGGAGTTCCTGCTCAAAATATATCTCCCCTCGAACCCTGCGGCCATGCCAAGCGGACTCATGAGACTGAGAGTAGTC
>JAZQSI010000185.1:0-4452 GCA_045629985.1 Eubacteriales bacterium | reverse complement strand
CATAAAGCCAGTCGTTCCGAAGATAGCAGAAGTTACCGGCATTCCGCTCACTCAGTGTGAGGACCTTATTGACGGCACTCAGAACCTCGATGATTTCGTTGTTGTTTCAGGTATAATCAAGGCGTCGGCGGTCAATATTTCAAAGATTTCAAACGACCTTCGCCTTATGTCTTCGGGTCCGCGTGCAGGATTCGGCGAAATCAACCTTCCGGGCCGCCAGAACGGTTCTTCAATCATGCCGGGTAAGGTTAACCCTGTTATGCCGGAGGTTATGAGCCAGGTTTGCTTTAACATCATCGGTAACGATATGACAGTTACAATGGCTGCAGAGGCAGGTCAGCTTGAACTCAATGCTTTCGAGCCGGTCATCTTCCATTGTCTCTTCGAGTCACTTGATACTCTTACAAACTGTGTTGAAGGCTTTATTGACTACTGCATTGAGGGCATCACAGCAAATGAAGAAGCTTGCAAGGCAAGTGTTGAAAACAGCATCGGTATCGTAACTTGTCTCTGCCCCTACATCGGATACACTGATTCTGCTCGCATCGCAAAGCGTGCACTCAAGGAAGGCCGAAAGGTATATGATGTAATCCTTGAAGAGAATATTATGCCGAAAGAAGAAGTAGACAAAATCTTCGAGCAGGTAATCAACGAAGTTATCGGCTAAATGAAAAACATAAAGCAGGACAGAAATCTGTCCTGCTTTTTTATTGAAAAAATGTTTCTTTTGTGGTAAATTAGAAAAAGAAAAGGAAGTGATTGCATGCCGAGATTTTTTGTTGATAAAGAGCAGATATTTGATAATTACATAAGTATCATCGGAGATGATGTAAAACATATAAAAAAAGTTTTGCGGCTTCGAGAGGGTGAGGAGATAGAGGTCTGCGACGGATGCGGTGAAGACTTTGAATGTAAGATAGAAAGCCTTTCCGATGATGTTGTCCGCGCGGAAATTTTAAAGCGTTATCCAAACACGGCAGAGGCTCCGATTGAGCTTTGCGTCTATCAGGGTATGCCGAAGAATGACAAGATGGACTATATCGTTCAGAAATGTGTCGAGCTTGGCGTTTGCAGGATTGTCCCCGTCATAACAAAACGCGCTGTCAGTATCCCGCGTGACACGGAAAAGAAGACAGCACGCTGGCAGAGAATTTCTGACGAAGCGGCAAAGCAATGCGGTCGAGGAATCTTGCCGAAAGTCGAAAATACAATGAATTTTGCCGATGCGATAAAAGCAATGTCGGATGAGGACGCATTGAGCCTTATGCCGTATGAATGTGAAAAGGAAGGATCGCTCTCAGCAATTCTCGGATCCACCGATAAAAAGAAGATAAATGTATTTATCGGTCCTGAGGGCGGTTTTGATGAGACAGAGGTCGAAAAGGCGAAGTGTGCAGGTATCCACACCGTAACGCTGGGTCCGCGTATTCTTCGTACGGAGACAGCACCGCTTGCGGTCTGCTCCGCAATAATGTATGAGCTCGGTGACTGGTAATTTAAAATTTGCTTAAAAGTTCTAAAACCTTGAATTTTATCCGGTATTCAGGTTTGTCAGATGTGGCGAGGAGTATTTCTCTGTCAGAAAAACCTGATGAGTCAAGTGTGCTTTCTGCCTCTGCCGCCGAAACGCAGAGTGGTGGAAAGAGAACGCACCACCAGTTTTGTCCGCCTGCATTTCCAAGTTTTATTCTGAGAGCTTCATAGCTTCCGGCAGGAAGTGAGAAGCTCTCGTAATTTTTTGTAGGGAAGTCGGTTCTTTCGAGTGCGGCAGTTGCGCGGTATGTGACACTGTTTTCTTCGCAGACGCGGTTTGCAATGTCTTCAAAAGTTGAAAGGTTTTCATCTATAATTTTGCGCGCTTCTTCTTTGGTTTTGCAGTTTTTTGTAAGTTCTTCAACATAATTCAGAATCTCATCACGAACTTTCAGTTTGAGTGACTGGTCTTCTCTTGAATCTGAATTTGCGATTACATGAAGTCGTATTAGTTTATCTGCTATGTCAGTTTGTTCCTCTTTGGCAAGAGCGCAGACGAGAAGAGAAAGTGAAAGTCCGATGAGCAGTGCAGTTTCAAAAATAAATTTTTTCATAAAAAAACCTCCGGTATTTTATAACCGAAGGTTTTATTTTTTATACATTTTTATCCGTGAAAGCACAAATTGCGTGGCAAATGCGATTATCGTACCTGTGAAAATCGATGCAATCAGCATTACCGGAAGATACATGAAGATTGATGCAGAGTCAAAAATAAGCGCTGCTGCAAGAATCTGACCGATACTGTGCGCCGCCGAGCCTGAAATGCTTACCCCATAAATTGAAAAAGTGTCAAAACGCTTTATCAATATCATTGTAATGAGCGCGAGGAGCCCGCCTGTAAGAGAGAAGAGAAGTGCTGTTACTCCGCCACCGAAAAACGAGGAAATGATGCAACGGAGAACGAGTATGACGGCGCAAGGAATCCCGCCGAATGCGTATAAAGTAAACAAGGTGACGATGTTTGAAAGACCGAGCTTTATTCCTGGCAGTGGGAGAATAGAAGGGAATAGTGTGCTCTCGAAAAAAGAGAGAATGAGGGCGATTGCGAGCAGGATTGAGAAGGTCGCAAGCCTTTTCGTTTTATTCATCTTTCATATCACCGCCGAGAAAGTCGATCGTGTGCTCTGCAGCAAGACGTGCCTCGCCAAGAGGAATATCGCGGTAGAGATAGTTGTAGCTGTTGCAAAATCTCGTGACTTCGTCGGAAAGCCCCTCAAGAATCTTTCTTGTCGAAGTGAAATGGTCAGTGCAGAATTCGGAGAAGTTCTTTTTTGGTACGATGCTTTTTGCGGTTTCTGTGAGAAGTGCAAGATGACGCGGGCAGAAATATTCCTGTGCGCGTGTTTTTTCTCGAAATTCAGGGGTGCTCTGCCAGATGTAAACAATGTTGCGTATATAGAGTGAAAGTTTTTCGGAAACACGCTCGCATACAAAGCAACCGCTTGTTGAACGCACGAGCTTTTCGGAGATTTTTTCGAAATCCTTTTTTGAGATGCCGTCGCACTTCTCGGGGATACCGTCGGTAAGCATCTCACCGAGGTAGCTCTGGAGCATAAGAGTAAGACTTAAACGATTTTTCATGCCAAGCATATCTGCAAAATGTTTCTGGCAGAAGCCTGATTTGTTCGTTTCGATACGAATATCGGGCTCCATCATAGCTGCACCCATAATATATTCAAGAGACTCTTTCTCAAGTTGCCTCTCGAGACGGCATACGGGACAGCCGCATTTAACGTCGTATGCGTCATTTATTGGAATTGTATAAATGACCTCTTTCATATTGTGCCTCCAAAGAAAGTGTAGTATAATATATTTTATCAGTTATGCGTTTTTTGTCAATAACAATCGTATGGAGAAAAGTTATGGTAAAAACAGAGTTTGAGATTAAAAAAATATATGGATGCGAAGATTTTTCGCCTCGTGAAATCTTTGAGTGCGGTCAGGCTTTTCGTTGGGAAGCGGATGAGAGCGGAGCATATACAGGCATTGCTTTCGGCATGCCTGCACGCGTCTGGAGAGAAAATGACGAAGTCTGCATTATGTCAGAGTGTGGCTCTTACGAAAAAATCTGGCATAATTATTTTGATATGGAGCGCAATTATAAAGTTCTCCGCGGTGAGATAAGCCGCGAAAAGGTGCTCGAGAAAGCATGCGATTTTGGTCGCGGAATCCGTATTCTCCGTCAGGAGCCGTGGGAGGCGCTTTGCTCTTTCATAATTTCGCAGTGCAACAACATTCCGAGAATAAAGGGGATAGTTGAACATCTCTGCGCACTCTGCGGTGACGAGATAACTTTTCTCAATAAAACATATTATGCTTTTCCAAGTGCCGATGCAGTCGCTCGCCTCAGTGAAAGGGAGCTGTCAATGCTTCGTTCAGGCTATCGCGCGGAGTACATAAAAAATGCGGCAGAAGCAGTTTCAAAAGGTGAATTTGACCTTGCATACGTTTCGTCTCTTCCGACAGATGAGGCGAAAAGTCGCCTTCTTGAACTTTCTGGCGTCGGCGAAAAGGTTGCAAGCTGCGTTCTTCTTTTTGGAATGGGAAAGCTTGATGCTTTTCCTGTTGATGTGTGGATGAAACGTGCAATAACCGAGTTTTTTGGGACGGAAAAGTTTGATTACAGACGCTTCGGAGAGTATGCGGGGCTTGCCCAGCAGTATATGTTTCACTATATGAGAAACGGAAAGTGAATCGACTCTTGTAAATTTCGAAAACAGTGATATAATATCTCTTGACGACGAAATCTGAGGTGAAATTATGACGGCGTATCTGCTCTTGTTTTTAATGACGTTTATCAACACGTCATCAACCGCTCTGACGAAGAAATTTCAGCTGCAGGCACGCACGGATGCTGAAAACTACCTCCAGGCAAACATCTGCGCAGGGATTGTCTCGTGCGTCCTTTTGTTTCTTATG
>JAZQSI010000184.1:0-5614 GCA_045629985.1 Eubacteriales bacterium | reverse complement strand
ACGTGGATTGAGTGGGGTCTTGATTCAAACAATAGTTTATTTGCAAACGTTGATGCGGAAGCAAATGCAAAATTAAAAGAGTTGTTGAGTGAGATGGATGAAGAATAATATAACTACTACTTGCCAAGAGTGTGCAGGGGGTTCTTATGGGGTACGCCATGTCCCCCTAAGCCGTTTTAAGGGGGTTGAAGGGGGAGAATCGGAACTCCCCCTTCGTTTTGCTACTTTTGCAATCAAAAGTAGGCCCGTCCGGCAGGACATACAAGGTAAATAAATCAAAAAAGTCTCCCCTCAAGGGAAACCCTAACAACCCTCAGTAACTTCATGACATCTCCCCTTACACAGCCTTTTTCGGGAGGGCACAGAGACCCTTCCCTACTTTTTGTTCCTCGCGCGTGGTTTTCGTTATACAAAAAAACGCTCCCGTTAAAAACGGTAGCGTTTTTGATTTACTGTTCTGTTTCTTCAGTTTCCGTAGTCTGCTGGGTATTCTCTGCCTTGTCAGGAGCGGACTCGCCGAAGAGTGCATAGAATTCATCGGCCTCAACAGTTTCCTTTTCAAGGAGAAGGGTTGCAAGCTCGTGGAGCTTATCCATATTGTCGTTGAGGATACCCTCACAGCGCTTATACGCCGCATCAACAATGTCGCGGATTTCTTCATCAATAAGCCCTGCAATTTCTTCGGAATATGCGCGTTTTGAAGCAAAATCGCGACCGAGGAAAACTTCTTCGTTTTCAGAAGCATAGCTTATCGGACCGAGCTTATCGCTCATACCGTACTTTGTTACCATATCGCGCGCAGTCGCGGTTGCACGCTGAATGTCATTTGAAGCGCCTGTTGAAATATCATCAAGCACAAGTTTTTCTGCAACACGACCGCCGAGGAGAGAAACGATGTCCTCGTTCATAGCCGTTTTTGACTTCGTATAAACATCCTCACGCGGGAGCGATATGGTATATCCGTTTGCCATTCCGCGCGGTACGATTGAAATGTGGTGAACGGGGTCTTGTGTTTCGAGGAACTTCATTGCAATAGCATGGCCTGCCTCGTGGTATGCAACGAGCTTGTTTTCTTTCTCGCTTCTTACTCTGTTGTGCTTTGCAGGACCTGCAATAATCTTGAGCATTGACTTTTCAATATCGTCCTGCGTGAGACTTGCTTCTCCTCTTCTTGCTGCAAGAAGTGCGGCTTCGTTAAGGAGATTTTCAAGGTCTGCAGGCGTAAATCCGCTTGTTGACTTTGCAACCGTTCCGAGGTTAACATCAGCTGCAAGCTTCTTTGAGCGGCTGTGGATTGCAAGCACCTTTTCGCGGTCCTTCATATCCGGAAGCCCTACATAAACCTGACGGTCAAATCTGCCCGGACGCATAAGAGCCGGGTCGAGAATATCAGGTCGGTTTGTTGCCGCAATAATTATAACACCCTCGTTATTGCCAAAGCCGTCCATCTCAACAAGGAGCTGGTTGAGCGTCTGCTCACGCTCATCGTGACCGCCGCCGTATCCTGCGCCACGGTGACGACCGACAGCATCTATCTCGTCTATGAAAATAATAGCAGGAGCGGCCTTTTTAGCCTGCTCGAAAAGGTCACGCACACGCGATGCACCGACACCGACATAAAGCTCGACGAAGTCCGAACCTGAAATTGAGAGGAACGGAACTCCCGCTTCGCCTGCAACCGCCTTTGCGATATATGTCTTACCCGTTCCCGGAGGGCCTACGAGCAAAACACCTTTTGGAATTCTTGCGCCAATTTCCGTAAACTTTTTCGGGTCTTTAAGGAAGTCAACAATTTCCGCAAGTTCCTGCTTTTCCTCTTCTGCACCTGCGACGTCAGCAAAGGTAACCTTCTTCTTTTCATCGCTTCCAAGCTTCGTACGAGCCTTGCCAAAGCGCATTGTCTTGCTTGCGCCACCGTCAGCCTTGCTGTACATAAAGAACCAAAGCACGCCGATAACAACGATTACGATAAGGTACGGGAGAAGCGTTACCCACCACGGAGTTCCCTTCTCCGGGAGACGGTCATCATCCTTGATAATACCACGCGCACGCTGTTCTTTGATAATCTCGCTTGTGTCGTTTCTGAAATCCGCTCTTATTTGCGGGTCCGAAAGATCAAACATAATTGTCTTCTGACCTGTTTTTGGAAGCTCGTTCTTGAGCTGGGCCGTAAGTATTCCTCCGTCAATGACGAACTTTTCTACATTTTCTGCCTGGAACTGACGTACTACCGTAGCATATGTTATCTTTTCTTCCGTTCTGCCTTCAAAGAGGAAACTTGCAAGGGTAACCAGGATGGCAATTATGAGAATGAAAAGAAATATGTCACGTCCGTTGCGTTTTTTCAATTGATGTCACATCCTTAATCTAAATTATTTTTCGTAAACCGAGCGTTTGAGTATGCCGATATACGGAAGGTTTCTGTATTTTTCGTTGTAGTCAAGACCGTATCCGACCACAAACTCGTTTTCAATGTCAAATCCGACATAGTCAGCTGCAACCTCTGCCGTTCTGCGCTCAGGCTTGTTGAGAAGTACGCAAAGCTTTATGTCCCCCGCGCCACGTCTGCGAAGCTCCGGAATGAGATTTGAGAGCGTGACGCCCGTATCAAGAATATCCTCGACAATGATGACATCACGTCCGCTTATATCGGTATCCATATCCTTTTTAACTACAAGCTTGCCTGTAGTCTCTGTGCCTGCGCCATAGCTTGAAATCTGCATAAAGTCGATTGTGCACGGAAAATCAAGCTCGCGTACGAGGTCTGCCGTGAATATGAGCGAGCCTTTCAATATACATAATATAAGCGGGTTTTTGCCGCTATATTCGTCCTTTATGCGATTTGCCAAATCTTTTACCTTTTCGGAAATTTCTTCTTTTGTAAGAAGCACTCTTTCAATATCGTTTTTCAAAATCCCCACACCCTATTTTTTATTTATCTTTATTAAATATCCGCTGTCTTCACCGACGAATCGGCAGTCGGAACCAAATCCGAGCACGCCGAAAACTTTTTCATCATCAGCTATAACAGGAACTTTCCCTCGCTCGTCTCTCGGCAGTTTTTCATCAATGAACAGCCTCTTCAAGGTTTTTGTTTTTCGCCCTGAAAGTTTTATCTCGTCTCCGAGCTTTCTTCCTCTTATTACCAAACTACCTTGTATTCTATCACACGGAACAAAGAAAGTATTGAATAAACTATTAACTTTTTCGTTTTTTTCTGTTTTTTTTACGGATACGGTATAGTCTCCCCACATACTCTCGCCTTCTTTGAGCGAAAGCACGGGCAGAACTTCCGTTTCCTCTGCTTTTTCAAATACGATTTCGTCATATCTGCGCTTCACCACCGCTCCACGCGGAAGAGATATCCTGTCTGACGGAGACGGTGACTTCGCAAGCCTTATAATCTGCTCTGTATGGCAAAACTCGAGCGAGTAGTTTTCCTCGCCGAGCGCACGGGATATAAAAATTTCACAAACCCGCGAGATCAGCGCAGGCTCCGCAAGAAGCTCTGCCGCCACACAAGATACGCCGTCACGCGAAATCTTTTTCGCATACTGCTCTGCTGACTTTTTCAGAAATTCTGCCTCAATACGGAGTATCGACGCCGTTCTCGATGCATTTTCGATCGTTTTGGGATTTATATCCGTAAGCGGTGCGACAACATTATGCCGTATTTTATTGCGAGAATAAAGAAGCTCTGCATTTGTCCCGTCAACACAGAACGGAACTTCAAAAGTTTTCGCATATTCTTCAATTTCCGCACGAGAGCATTCAATAAGAGGGCGGATAATCTCCCCTCTTACGGGCGGGATTCCGCCCATACCGTCGATACCGCTTCCTCGCGAAAGGTTGAAGAGCATTGTCTCGAGATTATCATTTGCGTTGTGCGCAGTCGCAATAAAATCTGCACCAAGCTCTTTCTTTGCACGATACAAAAAATCATATCGTATATTCCGCGCCGCAAGTTCTTCCGACTCACCGCGTTTCTTCGCAGCTTCGGCAACATCAACGCGTTCGGAGATGAACGGAACTTGATACGCTTTGCATTTTTCACGTGCAAAGTTCTCGTCGGAATTCGCCGCATCGCCACGAAGCATGTGGTTAAGATGCGCCGCCACGACACTGATTCCAAACTCTTCACGCAGACGGCAAAGCACATCGAGAAGAACCGACGAATCCATACCGCCCGACAGTGCGACAAGAATGCAGTCTCCACGCTTCACATTATTCTGTTTTAAAGTTTTTGAAACCTTAGTAATCATACGCATTGTCCAGAGAGGTGAATTTCGTATATTTTCCGTCCCAATGCAGGTCGATGTCTCCCGTGCTTCCGTGACGGTTTTTCTCAATAAGGAGTTTTACCCTCTCGGGTGTTTCCTTATCCTCTCTGTAAAGAATCATAACGACGTCAGCATCCTGCTCAATTGAACCTGATTCACGGAGGTCTGAAAGTCTCGGACGTCTTCCCTGCTTATCGCTTTCACGAGAGAGCTGGGAAAGGCAAAGAATCGGAACATTCAAATCCTTCGCCATGATCTTGAGCGCACGTGATATCGCGGCGACTTCGTTTGTACGCGAATCTGCGCGGATACCCGACTGGACAAGCTGGAGATAGTCGATTATGACAAGTCCTATTTCCTCGCCGAGACGTCGGCATTTTGCCTTCATCTCATTTACAGTGATGCCAGTGGCATCGGCAAGGTAAATTTTCGTATTTGCAAGCGTTTCGGATGCGTGAGCAATCGCAACCCACTCGTCATCATCAAGAAGACCTGTGCGAAGTTTTTTAGAATCAACAAGCGCCTCACCCGAAATAAGACGGAGAGCAAGCTGCTCATTTGACATTTCGAGAGAGAATACGACAACAGCTTTATTTGACTGCTTTGCGGCATTTGCACAGATATTGAGCGCAAAGCTTGTTTTACCTACACCGGTATTAGCCGCAAGAATAACAAGGTCGGAATTATTAAGACCGGTAAGGAACGCATCTACCGTTGAAAAACCGGTAGGCGTGCCCGGAAGTTTTCCTGCGTTTTTTGCAAGGTTTCCGAGATGTGCATATGTATTCTCAAGGACATCGCGGATTGGCGCGATTCCTTTGCTCTTTTTTTCGTTTCGGATTTCATATATCTTCTGCTCGGCAAACTCGACAACCTCTTCTGCCTCGCCCTCGCCTGATGCAATTACGTTATGGATTTCTGCCGTAATCTCATCTACATTGCGAAGCGTTGCCTTGTCGCGGACAATTTTTATATACTGTGCCACATTTACTGCAGTAGGCGTAATCTCAAGAAGCTTCAATATATAGCTTCTTCCGCCCGATGCCTCAAGCACGCCGCGCACAGTGAGCTTATCGATAACCGTGACGGGGTCGATAGTCTCATTGAGCGTGAACATACTCTGTATGGCTTCAAATATATTTCTGTTCTGGGATACGTAAAAATCCTCTGCACGCAGATGCTCCATGACTTCAGGCACACAGCGCGAGTCAATGAGCATTGAACCGAGCACAGACTGCTCCGCTTCTACATTGTGCGGAAGTCTTGCGCCGATAATTTCATCCATTTCAAAAACCTCCCGGTTTTAAAATTTATGCTTCTTTTACCATTACCGT
>JAZQSI010000183.1:0-5207 GCA_045629985.1 Eubacteriales bacterium | reverse complement strand
CGGAGTGATGCGATGCTCGATATCGTTCGGGTCGAGAGTGTGGTCGTCAGTAACGTCAGCAAATACCGGGATAGCACCTGCCTGAACTACTGAGAAAGAAGATGCGATAAAGGAGTATGACGGAACGATAACTTCGTCGCCGGGGCCGATGCCGAGAGCAGCGATAGCTGTATGGAGAGCAGCTGTACCGTTTGTTGTGGAGATAGCCATCTTTGCACCAATCCACTTTGCCCATGCTTCTTCGAATTCCATACCTACCTTACCTGTCCAGTAGCAAACCTTACCTGTTCTGAGGAGATCTGCAACCTGGTCGGGTGTCTCAGGAGCAAGCTGCGGCCACATCGGGAAGCCGAGCTCAGCAATGCCTGCGCCATTCATAACTTTCTTTTCAGCCATTTTAATAACCTCTTTCCATTTTTTATTTCAGTAACTGGAATAATTGCATTATACACCATTTTTTCCAATATTTCAAGATGTTTTTTTACATTCGATTATTCATTTTTAATATTCAGCATTTTACACAAAACGCGCCCTGCAAATCCAGCACTTTGACGAAGGGTGGCGCTCCATAGGGATAAAACGCCCTGAAATCACGATTTTGGCACATAACTACGTTAAAAAAGCTCCCAACCCGTCAGTATGTCTGCATTTTTATATGCACTGTAAGCGGAAAATAGCGAGTCAAAACCGTATTCTCCCTATGAAGCGACACCCTTTGCTATTTTCTTTGATAAATACGTTTTGTTTCGTCGGTTTCCGTTCCGTCTTCGTTTTTTATAATAAGCGTTGGAAGAAGCTTTATCCCGCTTCCTCCACCCTTTCTTGCCTCTAAAAGAACGAGCGACGGCTCGGCAAAAACAGTATCCTGGACAAGACGAAGACGCTTCGGCGCCATATTGTATTTTAAAAGTGCTTCAAACAAATCGGAAAGGCGCGACGGACGGTAAACAAGCGAAAAACTCCCGCCGAACTTCAGAAGATGTGATGCCGCGCGGCAGACATCGTCAATCGTACAGCAAAGCTCCATCCTCGCACATAGAAGCTCTTCCCTGTCGGTTTTAAGCCCCGAGGAGAGCGCCATAAACGGAGGGTTTGAAACTACCGCATCGAAACTCCCCGCCGAAAATATTTCGTCACACTTTTTAAGGTCCTCGCAGACAACCTGCATACGGTCTTCGATTTTGTTATGTTTCGCGTTCCTCTCCGCAAGAGCCGCCGCCCCCTCGACAATCTCCACTCCGCAAAGCGAGATTTCGGGGTGGCGCGCCGCAAGAAGAATTGAAACCGCGCCGCTTCCGCAACCGAGGTCACAAACCTTATCACGCTTCCGTATTTTTGCAAACTCAGACAGAAGCATTGCATCAGTCCCGAGTTTTAAGAATTTGGCATCCTGCTCCATAACGAAGCCGTTTATCCCAAGCTCATCAAGCTTCAAATTCCCCACGCTCCTTTTAATCTCAATGTTATCTTGTACGCTCAAAAAAGTCAAGCGCAAAAAAATTCAGTTTTTTTGAATATTCACTCTACTTTTTCTTGACATATTTACATTTTACAATTAAAATATAATAGTGGATAATATCAATGTTATTGATTTGCGCTACGCGGATTTTTCCGCTTTTACAATAACTGGTTTTATTGCATATTGACTTTTGAAACTAAAAAACATCATTTAAGGAGGCAATGCATTCAAAATGGAACTTTTCGGAATTCCAGTTGTCACTTTGCTTATAATTGCAGGGTGTTTCGTTGTTATCGCAATTCTCGCATTTGTTCTCGGCATTACTTTCCGCAAGAAGGTTGCTGAAAAAACAATAAGCACTGCTGAAAACGAAGCAAAGCGAATTGTTAACGACTCAATAAAGACTGCGGAAAGCAAGAAGAGAGAGCTTCTCATCGAAGCAAAAGAAGAAATTCACAAGAACAGAACTGAATTTGACCGTGAAATGAAAGAACGCCGCGCAGAGCTTCAGAAGCAGGAGCGCCGCGTTGACCAGAGAGAGGAATCTCTCGACAAGAAGCACGAGGCTATTGAGCAGAAGGAAGCTACCCTTGAAAAGAAAATCAAGGATAACGACGCTCTTAACGAGGAACTCAAGTTGATAAAGCGCAGTCAGCTTGAAATGCTCGAGAAAATCTCAGGCTATACGGTTGAAGAAGCTAAACAGTACCTCATCCAGAACCTTGAATCTGAAGTCCGCCACGATTACGCGGTTCTTCTCAAGAACCTTGAGGATCAGTTCAAGGACGAGGCTGACGAAAAGGCTCGCAACCTCATTTCTCTCGCTATCCAGAAATGTGCATCCGACCACGTTGCAGAAGCTACGGTTTCCGTTGTTCCCCTTCCCAACGACGAGATGAAGGGACGCATCATCGGTCGTGAGGGCAGAAACATCAGAACTCTCGAAACTCTTACGGGCGTTGACCTCATCATTGACGATACACCCGAAGCTATCACACTTTCAAGCTTTGACCCCGTCCGTCGTGAGGTTGCAAGACTTTCTCTTGAAAAGCTCATTACTGACGGCCGTATCCATCCTGCAAGAATCGAAGAGATGGTTGAGAAGGCTCGCCGCGAGGTTGACCTTGTCATCAAGCAGGAAGGTGAACGCGCTACATTTGAAACAGGCGTTCACGGCTTAAATCCCGAAATTATAAAGCTTCTTGGTCGTCTCCGTTTCCGTACAAGCTACGGCCAGAACGTCCTCAAGCATTCTATCGAAGTTTCCCATATCGCAGGTCTCCTTGCTGCAGAGCTCGGTGTTGACGTTATGCTCGCAAAGCGCGCAGGTCTCCTCCACGATATCGGTAAGTCCGTTGACCACGAGGTCGAGGGCTCACACATCACAATCGGTGTTGATATCGCAAAGAAGTATAAGGAAAACAACGATGTCGTTCACGCTATCCACGCTCACCACGGTGACGTTGAAGCAAAGACAGTTATCGCTTGCCTCGTTCAGGCTGCAGATGCTATCAGCGCTGCTCGTCCGGGCGCTCGCCGCGAAAACCTTGAAAACTACATCAAGCGTCTTGAAAAGCTTGAAGAAATCTCCAACTCCTTCCACGGCGTTGAGCGTTCCTTCGCAATTCAGGCAGGCCGCGAAGTCAGAATCATTGTTGAACCCGACAAGGTCAACGACGATGAGCTCGTTCTCCTTTCACACGAGCTTGCAAAGAAGATTGAGGAAGAGCTCGATTATCCGGGTCAGATCAAGGTACATCTCGTCCGCGAGACACGTGCTATTGACTACGCAAAATAAAAACTTTGAGTATAGTGATGTAATATATCTGAATTACATCACTATATTTTTTAGAAAGAGGTAACTACTTTGAAAATTCTTGCATTGGGAGACGTTGTCGGCTCTATCGGAATTTCCGCAATATGTGAAAACCTTTCTCTCTTAAAACGCGAATACGGTGCGAAGTTCACCATCGTAAACGGTGAAAACGCGGATATGGTCGGCATCACCCCGGAACAGGCTGATACACTTTTCAAGGCAGGGGTTGACGTTATAACCCTCGGAAACCACACCTGGGGACGTCGCCAGATTGCGCCCTATATCGAAAACGAGCCGTCTCTTCTCCGGCCGTACAACGTTCCCGGAAATGCCCCGGGCGCGGGCTATGGAATTTTCGATGCCTTTGGCAGACGTGCACTTGTAATAAATCTTTTAGGAAGAGTCGGTATGTCCTCGGGTGCTGATAACCCATTCTTTGCCGCCGACAAAATCTTAAAAGACATGGAAGGGCAGTACGACTTTGCCGTTTGTGATTTCCACGCTGAAGCTACAAGCGAAAAGCAAGCGCTCGGCTTCTACCTTGACGGCAGGATTTCCGCTGTATGGGGCACTCACACGCACGTTCAGACGGCAGACGAAAAAGTTCTCCCCGACGGCACAGGCTTTATCTGCGACCTCGGCATGTGCGGCGCATATAACTCCGTTATAGGAAGCGCTCCCGAGAAATCACTTGCAACCTTCCTCGGTTCTGTTCCCGAACGTTTCACGGAAGCCGCGGGCCCTGCCATGATAAACGGTATATGCCTCGACATCGCAGACGGCGGCAGATGTCTCTCGGTCACACGCATAAACAAAGTCCTGAAAGGATAGATTTGTATGGCTAAAATCATTCACACGGGCGACTTGCACCTTGACAGCCCGTTCACTTCCCTTTCAAACGAAGAAGCAAAAGCTCGCAGAGCAAGCCTTCGCGAGGTTTTCTCAAGAATTATAGACGTTGCAAACTCCGAGGATGTGGACATTCTCATTCTCGCAGGGGATGTGTTTGACGCACCATCTCTTCGCCCGGAAACCGCAAGCTCACTCCTTCGCGATCTTGCTCGCGCAAAGTGCCGCGTGTTTATCACACCGGGAAACCACGATCCTCTCACACCTACATCGCCGTACGCAACGCTTGAGTTTCCCGAGAATGTGCATATCTTCAAAGAAAACAAGCTTACCGCAGTCGAGATACCCGAGCTTGGTCTTCGCATCTTCGGCGCAGCATACACGAGCGAGCGCTATGACGAGCGAATCCTCGAGGGCTTCAAAGTCCCTGATGATGAACTTGCAAATATAGTTATCCTGCACTCCAACCTCAATGCGGACGGTTACAGCCCCGTGACGAGTGCCGAAATCGCAGAGTGCGGCGCAGACTACGTGGCGCTCGGTCACGTTCACAAACCGACAGATATAGAAAAAGCAGGAAATACATACTACGCCTACTGCGGCTGCCCCGAATCACGCGATTTTGGCGAAAGCTATGACACCGCGATATATATCGGCGATATAGAAAAAGGAAAAGTTTCACTTTCCAGAAAGAAAGTTTCGGACATTTCTCACAAGTGGCTCACACTTGATATTGATGAAATCGATGCTCTTCTCTCCTCTCCCGCATCGTCCGCACAGGAGTTCTTGCGCCTCACCGTAACGGGAGAATGTGAAAAGCTCGATACCGAAGCTTTGAGCGCAAAGCTCTCCGAGCGATATAAGGAAGTTGAAATTATCGACCATACGGAAGAGCCGAGAAACATCTGGGACGGCATCGAGGACGAAGGTCTGCGGGGACTTTTCCTTCGAAAAATGAAAGCACTTCTCATTGAAGCCGAAAGCGACGAAGAAAAAAGGAAAATCAACCTCGCCGCACGAATGGGAATTGATGCAATAGAAAACAGAGAAATGTAAACAAAACAAAAAGAGTGAGGATACTTT
>JAZQSI010000182.1:0-14773 GCA_045629985.1 Eubacteriales bacterium | reverse complement strand
GCGATCTTAATCGCATCCGTCGCTCACTCTCTCAAGTCGCGACCGAGTATTGATTATATCACAGCACGCTCACGTTGTCAAGCACTTTTTTCGATTTTTTTCAAATCTTTTTTGTCGCTCTTTCAAGCTTTTCGTGCCCCCCTCTCGCGAGGTGCTTTAATACTATACCACCTATACCCCCTCTTTGTCAACACCTTTTTTTGCTTTTTTTGAAAGTTTTTCCACAGGCAATTTTTATTATATATGTAAATTCGTTTTTTATACATAAGATTTTTCATCATTGATTTTAATACATATTTAGTATATAATATTCTCATCAAACTAGGAGGCCGCATTATGCCTATTAAAATTCCCGACGCTCTCCCCGCGAGAAGCATCCTTGAACAAGAAAATATATTTGTTATGACGGAGTTTCGTGCGATGCATCAGGACATCCGTCCTCTTCGCATACTTATCCTTAACCTCATGCCGACAAAGATCACGACGGAGACACAGCTTCTCCGCGCACTTTCAAACACTCCGCTTCAGATTGAGTTTGATTTGCTCAAGACTGCCACACACCGTTCGAAGAATACTTCGAGCGAACACCTTGATTCTTTCTATAAAGACTTTGCAGAAATTAAAAACAAAAAGTACGACGGTATGATTATAACCGGCGCCCCCGTCGAGACACTTGAATTTGAAAGCGTAGACTACTGGCCCGAGCTTTGTGAGATTATGGAGTGGACAAAAAAGAACGTCTTCTCAACGCTTCACATCTGCTGGGGTGCTCAGGCGGCGCTCCATTACCACTACGGTATAGATAAGTCACCGAGCGACAAGAAGATTTTCGGAATATTTAAGCACGAAAACCTTTCACCGAAGTGTCCTCTTCTCCGCGGCTTTGACGACTTTTTCTTTGCTCCGCATTCACGCCATACAGCGATTGATGAAGATGCGCTCGCGAAGACTGATAAACTTGAAGTCCTCGCCGCTTCCCCGGAGGTTGGCTCATACATCATAACAAGCCGTGACGGCAGACAGGTTTTCATTACAGGACACCCCGAATACGACGCGGACACGCTTGCGTCCGAATACGAACGTGACATTAACCTTGGAAAGCCGATTGACATTCCAAAGAATTACTATGAGAACGACGACCCGAACCTCGCCCCGATTGTTACGTGGCGTGCTCACGCGCAGCTTCTCTATACAAACTGGCTCAACTACTATGTTTACCAGTCAACACCCTATAACGTCGATGATATCAATTAAAACTCAGAAGGTGGCATGATCAAAGTCATGCCACCTTCTTTTCTAAAGCATCGAGAGGATCTTTCGTTTGTATTCCAGAAATTCAGGCGTCAGGTTGAAATCATCGCGCCGCGGTTTCTGCTCACGTATTATAATTTCTCCTGCGATTTCCCCCGGAGTTCCAGACAAGAGATAAATTCTGTCTGAAAGCAGAATTGCCTCGTCGATATCATGCGTTATAAACAGTGTTGACAGATGAATCTTCTCCATCACATCGAGATACCATCTGTGCATAGAGTTCTTTGTCAAAGCATCCAACGCAGAAAACGGCTCATCAAGAAGAGCTACATCACGAGAAAACAGATACGTCCTCATAAGCGCCGCCCTCTGGCGCATGCCCCCTGATAGCTCGGACGGGTACTTCTTTTGTGTCCCATCCAAACCGAACTGTGAAAACAGAGGTGACACGCCAAGACGCGCTTCTTTTTTCTTCATTCCACGAAGCATCAGTGGAAGCGCAACATTATCCTCTATCGTCCGATAAGGCAGAAGCATATCTTTCTGCAACATATAGCTCACACGCCCCGGTTGATTCGTGATTTCTTCTCCGTCGAGAAGCACACTTCCGCAATCGGGTCTGATAAGTCCGGAAATGATATTGAAGAGCGTGCTTTTACCTCCCCCGCTAACACCGAGCAAACAAACAAGTTCACCGCGGTTCAGCTCAATAGACACGTCCCGCAGAACACTTTTTCCGTCAAACCGTTTGCTTACGTTTCTTACTTCCAACTTTTCCATATCAATCAGGCAGATACTCGTTTGTGAAGCCGAAACTCGGGTCAATCTTATCTGCAAGCAGGTTGTTATCATTCAGCCAATTATAGAATGCTGCCCAACGAGCATCATCAAACTCACCGAAGCGTTTTGCATCAGCTATGTACTCTTTTGAAAGATACTCCTGGCTTGCATACACAAGCGCACTGTTTGCCTTGAGTTCAGGAGCCGCATTCATAAGTATGTCTGCGGCTTCCTTCGGGTTTTCGCAAGCAAATGTATAACCCTTTGAAAGCGCCGAAATAAACGCTTTTGCGATTTCAGGATTTTCCGAAAGCCAATTATCATTACCTATGATGACAGGCGTGTAGTAATCGAACACAGGATCTATATCCGCGAACTCGAAATAATCCGTATCAAGTCCGGCTACATCGCACGCAACTCCTGCCCAGCCATAGAAAACCCAGATGGCATCCACCGAGCCACTCTTAAGAGCTGACACCTCGTCGGTGACAGTGGACGGAATAAGTTCTACCTTATCAAAGTTTCCGCCGTCCGCCCTCATAACGTCACGAATAGTTGCCTTTTCTACATCCATATCCCATGTAGCGTATTTCTTTCCCTCAAGACCTTTTGGAGTGTGCATCCCCTCACCTGCACGCGAAATTATGCCCGAGGTGTTGTGCTGAACTACTGCTGCGACCGCCGTTATCGGCAGCGGATTATCCCCTGCGAACGCCGGCGCAAGAGAATCCTGGAATGATACTCCAAACTGCGCTTTGCCAGATGCCACCAAAGCTTCTGCGCCACCTTCAGGTGGCTGAACGATTTCGACATCAAGTCCCGCTTCTTCGAAATATCCATTTGCCTCTGCTGCAAAGATACCTGTATGGTTTGTGTTCGGTGTCCAGTCAAGTACAACCGTTATTTTTTCTTTCTCACTTTTTCCAGCCATCCTTTCACATCCCACCATACCGAAAGCGAGCACGACAGCCAGAATTAAAGCTATTACTTTTTTCATATTATTTCCTCCTGTTTCTTTTATCCAAAAATCTATACGGCATACACTTTTTCTCCGCAAACTCCACCAAAGCCATCAATGCAAGTGAAATTGCCGAGATTAAAAAAATCACAGCAAACATCTTATCAAACGCAAAGGCTTTTCGCACTCGGGTCATATAAACACCCAAGCCGCCGAAACCGCCGAGCCATTCGCTGATAACAGCTCCGACTACGCTGTATGCCGTAGCAATCCTTAGCCCTGAAAATAACTGCGGCAAGGATGCCGGGAATTTGATGTAGCGAAAAATCTGCAGACGCCCCGCGCCCATTGAACGCAGAAGGTTTATTGCATCCTTGTCCGCACTGCGAAAACCATCTACCAGACCTACAGTCACCGGAAAGAAAGTTGATATTACAATCAGGATAATCTTCGGTGTCATTTCATACCCAAACCACAACACCAGAAGCGGTGCAACAGCAACAGACGGAATTGTCTGCGTGATTATGAGCAGTGGAGAAAACGCTTTATACAACACTTCGAAGCTATCCATCAACACAGCCGCAACGAATCCTACCGAAACTCCAATTACAAGTCCTATGGCAGCCTCCTGCAAGGTGATTAATGAATTTTCCCACAGAAGCGGTATCTCATCGACAAACGCCCGCAAGACACCCACAGGAGACGGTAACATATACGACGGTATTATTCCCGTAACGCATACAAGCTGCCACAAAAGCAGAAAGGCAGCAACTGCAGTGCAGGACGGCGCATTACGCCTCAGCATGTTTTTTAATTTTTCCTTCAATTGTCAGTATCTCTCCTTCCGGGCGGTAAACTACCTTAACGTATGCTGACACACTCTCAGCCCCTGCTTTGACGGCAACGTGCTGACATTCCTTGACGATATCCATAAGTGTATCATAATCGTCACCTTCAATGGTAGTTTCAAAAGGTCCTACGTGGCAATGCAGCCCGCTGCTTTTGATAAACGCAATTACTTCATCCACGATTCGGATAAGTTCACTTTCACTCTCCACTTTCGGAAGAACCTGGATTGCAATACTCGCTTTCATATCTTTCACCTCCAAAATAAAATTACCTCCGCCGAAAATATCGGCGAAGGCATTTAATAAGTACAACTCACATTGTATTTTACCAAGCTCCCTACGCCGGCATTATCCGGATCAGGTTTATAGGGTCGAAGTTTGAGAACTTCCTCTCAGCCTGCAAATACAGACTCCCCTGCATATTGAATTGTGAAACAAAACAGGAGACACCCAACCCGGCTGTCTCCCGTAAAAAATCTCCGTCTATGACTTCCTACGGCGGCATTATCCGCATCAGGTTATAGGGTCGAAGTTTGAGAACTCCCTCTCAGCCCGCAAGCACGAGCTCCCCTGTATTTACTTCTTCTGTATTATACACCCGTATTTTTTAAAATGCAAGAGGTTTATGCATAAAAATCGTGTCTGCCTATCGTCATTACAAAATCACGGTTTTGAGGAACCCATGTACTTGTTGATATCTGCGGGTTCAAGAAGAATAATATATTATGGTTTGAAAGTTTGTAATCCTCAAGGCAAATTTTTGCCGCCATGATACTTTCCTCTGTCGGTGCATTTTCTATCGAGCCGTTTGCCACAGGCGTAAACTGCACACCATCTTTAGTATCGAAGATAACTTCATATATGCTGTTTGGGTATTGCTCGTTGCGGACACGGTTCAAGACAACATTTCCGACCGCGATTTTTCCGTTAAGAGGCTCTCCTGCGCTCTCTGCACTTATGATTTTAGAGAGCCAATACAAATCCTGCGCATTATAAAACTCATTTGCAGACGCGAATCTCTCACCGTCACGCTTCACATACGCCGTCCTTGTAGTGCCATCCCACGAAACATCTGCGCCAAAAATCTTCGCTACACTCCGAAGCGGAACATACGTGCTCCCGTCAATAATTTTATTATCTGCATCTGAATAAACATATCTGCCGTCGCACTCAAGATACTGTTCCCCTATTTTTGCGCTCATCTCCCTTTCGGAGAACACAACTTTTGCCGTGCGGCTGTCGTTATCCCATATAATTTCACAATCTGACATTACGTTGCCAAAATCTCTTATCGGCACGTATGTAACGGAATTAATAAGCTTTGCGCCTGCAAGTTTTTCTCCGTCAACTTTTACGTTTGCTGCCGCGGTACTTGTAAAAAGCATTGCTGCCGAAAGCAGACCTATAATAAACCTTTTCATAAAACCACTTCCTTTCATTTTTGTCATACATTAGATTTTACAGCATTAATTCACATCAATCAATGCAAAAATAAAGGTAAAAACGTTATATTTTTGTATTTTTTCCTAATTTTAGATTTTTTCAAAAAAACTCTTGCATTTTCACAAAAAATCTGTTATCATATTATATGCTGTTTATTGACACAATTTGAAGGAGGTGCGGCAGATGGCAAAATGCGCAATATGCGATAAGGGCGTAACTTTCGGCATTAAGGTTTCTCACTCACACAGACGTTCAAACAAAATGTGGAAGCCCAATGTTAAGCGAGTAAAAGCAATCGTTGATGGTTCACCCCGTCATATTTATGTTTGTACTAGATGCCTCCGTTCCGGTAAGGTTCAGCGCGCTATATAAGTACACATGAATTGCCATAGACGCAGAAGCATTCTGCGTCTTTTTGCTATTCATCAGTTTGACTATTCATTAATTTCAAGGAGGAACTGCATATGTTGGAGTTGAATTTGATACCTTTAGAGGTTTACGTAACCGTGCTCGTGCGACTGCTTATAGCACTTGTCTGCGGTGCTTTGATTGGTATGGAACGCGGAAGCAGTAAACACGATGCAGGTCTCCGCACTCACATTATTGTCTGCCTCGGCGCAGCATCCGTCATGATTATAAGCCAGCTTATTGCCTCGCAGTACGGCGGAGTGAATGATCTGACCCGTCTCGGCGCTCAGGTCATCAGCGGCATCGGCTTCCTCGGGGCAGGAAGTATCATCGTCAGCAAGAACCGCGTCCGCGGTCTTACAACCGCCGCCGGTCTCTGGACTACAGCTTGCCTCGGTCTTGTCGCAGGCGCGGGCTTCATTGAGGTTTCACTCACCATATTGGTTCTCATTATGTTTACGACGTACGTTCTCCGTCCGCTGTCGCTGAAGCTTCAGGCAAACGACATGACATTCGAAATCACAGCTTTAGCAACCGAAATCTCAGCTCGCGATCTCACAGAACTTTTCACAGAGCGCGGTCACACCGTTACAGCGCTTAAAAACGCAAACGACAAGCTTATCCTCACGATACATACCGGCCCACTTGAAGACAAGGACGCTTTCATCCTTGAAACATTCGCGATCCCGGGCGTTACGGGAGTTACAGCACTTTAATATCAAAAGAATAAAAACTGCAGGTGTTTTTTAGCACCTGCAGTTTTATTATTCTTTTGCATTTCTGTACGCTTCGACGAATTCTTGTGCCATGCCGAGCGGCTCGTCGTCGCCTTTGAGCTTCAGCATAAGATATGGCTCCTGGCCTGCGTTGAGGAGAATTTTTCCTTTAAAGCGCGGATTTGCACAGAGCTTTGAAATCACATCAAACGTCGGGTCAACCATCGTTATTTTAAGCGACTGGCCTTTCTGCGTGATATCGCAGATCCCCGCCTTTGCCGCCGCAACGCGAAGAAGCGCAATATCTATAAGAGTCATTGTCTCGCGCGGTGGTTCACCGAAGCGGTCGATGAGCTCGTCGATTACATCATCCGCCTCTTCACTGTCCGAAATCGAAGCGATGCGGCGATATAAATCCATTCTCGTTTCGCTTGAAGAAACGTACTTCTCCGGAATATTCGCAGACACGGTGATATCCGCCGTGCAGACGGTTGTATCATTCGTTTTCTCGCCTTTTTCCTCTAAAATAGCCGTTTCAAGAAGTTTCAAATACATATCATAGCCGACGCTCATCATATGTCCGCTCTGCTCTGCTCCGAGAACGTTACCCGCACCTCGAAGCTCAAGGTCGCGCATTGCAATCTTAAATCCCGAGCCAAACTCAACATATTCGCGGATAGCCGCAAGGCGCTTTTCGGCAATCTCTGTAAGCGCTTTTCCACGGCGGTAAGTGAGGTATGCATACGCGTGGCGACTTGAACGGCCTACACGACCGCGTATCTGATGAAGCTGGGCAAGACCCATCTTGTCAGCATCTTCTATTATGAGAGTATTTACATTCGGGATATCAATTCCCGTTTCGATAATCGTCGTGCAGACGAGAACCTGTATCTCCCCCTCGCCCATTTTGCGCATTACTTCGGAAAGCTCACCCTCGCCCATCTGACCGTGACCAACTGCAACGGTAACACCCGGCACAAGCTTTGCTACCCTCGCTGCACACGCTTCGATTGACGCGACGTTGTTATGAAGATAATACACCTGACCTCCACGCGCAATTTCGCGGCGGATTGCGTCTGCGATAATTTCCTTATCGTGCTCAAGGACATACGTCATAACTGGATGGCGGTTTCTCGGAGCTTCTTCCATTATCGACATATCTCGGATTCCCGAAAGCGCCATATTTAGCGTTCTCGGAATGGGAGTTGCAGTAAGGGTAAGCACGTCAACATCCTTTGACATTTCCTTTAGTCTCTCCTTATGCGAAACACCAAAGCGCTGTTCCTCGTCAACAATCAAAAGTCCGAGTTTTTTGAACGAAACATTCTTTGCGAGAAGCTTGTGCGTTCCGATGATTATATCAAGTTCGCCACTTTTTGCTCCTCTTATAGCCTCTCTGTTCTGCTTATCCGAGCAAAAGCGCGAGGTAATGCCAATCTTTACGGGATAATTCGAGAAACGGCGACACGCCGTCATATAATGCTGCTCTGCAAGGACGGTTGTCGGAACTAAAATCGCAACCTGACGTCCGCCGAGAACACATTTCATCGCCGCGCGGAGCGCGACTTCAGTTTTTCCAAATCCTACATCGCCGCAGAGAAGTCTGTCCATCGGGTAGCGTCTTTGCATATCGCTCTTGATTTCAGAGCTGCAGCGAAGCTGGTCATCGGTATCTTCAAACTCAAAAGCTTCTTCAAACTCCCTCTGCCAGTCGCTGTCGGCAGGAAACGGTTCTCGTTCAAGAGCCTGACGCTCTGCATAGAGCTTTATGAGTTCCTCGGCAAGTTCGCGTGCCGCGCCCTTTGCACGGAGCTTTGCTTTCTGCCACTCGCCACCGCCGAGTTTTGAGAGCTTTACTCCCGAGTCCTCTCCGCCGCCGATATAGCGCGACACCATATCGAGCTGGGTTACCGGAACATATAGAGCATCCGTACCGAGATACATTATCTTTATATAGTCTTTATCTACGCCGTCGGTCTTTATCTTCGTTATCCCTGCAAACTTGCCTATACCGTGAAGGTCATGAACAACGAGGCATCCGACGGTCAATTCCTGATAGTTTTTTATCTTCTGGCTGTTTTTCTTATCACGCGAGATTCTTCCGCGCTTTTGGGGAGAGCGCAGAAGCTGTCCCTCCGTAAAGAGCGTAAAACAATCCGACGGGTACGCAAAGCCTGCCGAAAGAACACCTACACCTATAATGACACTCGGAGAATCCGAGAGGTTCGCAAGAAGCGAATCAACGCTTGCGCGTATTCCACGCTCCTCAAGGAGCACACGCATTTTTTCGGCGCTTTTGTCATTTCCCGTAAGGATTATTACACGGTTGCCCTCCGAAAGCGCCTCATCAATTTCCGATGTGGCAAGCTCAAGATTTCCGCCGTAACTCGGAAGCTGTCTTCCCTGAATATTGAGAATCGCCTTGGGATTTATTCCGTACTCTGCGCGAACAAACGCCTCTAAAAATACACTCTTTCTCTCTGAAACAAAACTGCCGAGAGCATCAAAACTTTCAGAAAAGCCATCCGTTTCCGGCAAGAGATATCCGCCGTGGATAAGGCTTTTTACATCCTCAAGCTCGCGCTTTTTCTCTCGTCCGACAGAATCCCTGATGCGGTAATAATCGTCAATGAATATAATCGCATCTTCATTGATGTAGTCAAGACCGCAGACAGACGTAACGTTTAATAAATTTGAATATCTGTCGCGTGCTTTTGGCATCACACCTGCACCGAGAAGCTCTATATCTGTTTCAAGCGTCTTGATAAGGCGCTCGTTCTTCTTTTTTCTTCTGTTCTCTTTTGAAAGTGCCTCGGTGAGTTTTTCCAAAAGGAGCGCAATTTTTCCGTTATCGGCAGTTGAGGATGGTAGAATCTCGCAGGATTTTATATTCTCTATTCTGCGCTGGGTTTCGCATTCAAAATATCCTAAAGAGTCAATCTCATCACCAAAGAACTCGATTCTGACAGGGTTTTCTTTTCCCGGCGAGAAGACGTCCACTATTCCGCCACGGACCGCAAACTGCGCCTCACTCTCTACCATATCGCATCGCGAATAACCATACTCCGTGAGACGAGCGCAAAGCTCTTCCTGCGAAAGCGTATCAAGAGTCTTTAGTACTATTGTTTTTCCTGTGAGGTCATCAGGTCTCGCTGTTCTCTGCAGAAGTGCATATGCAGGAGCAAGAGTTATTCCTGCCGTTTTCGTCGCAAGGGCGTTAAGCGTTGCAAGGCGCTCGTGCTCAAACTCATGAGATGTGCTGTCAACATCGTGGAGCGCGAGCTCAAGCTCCGGGAGAATACGCGGCGTCTCTCCGCACATAACTGCAATGTCGCGTGCGGCACGGCGCGCATCAAGCTCATCTGCATAAATACAGACCACCTGGCGTTTTGTTTCCATTCTCACCGCTGAAATTATATGCGCCTTGTGAATAGACGACAAGCCGGAGAGTGCAATCGGGCATTCTCCGGCATTTATTTTTTGCAAAAGCGTTGCAAAGTCTTTATTCTTTTTTAAAACCTGGCACAAAGCAAGCATTGATAAAAACCTGCCTCTAATTAAATTTCGCAGAAGCTTTTCCGCAACCGGAGCTTATAATCTCCTCGACCGCAGCGCAAGTACGGTCTATGGAATCTGAAAGAATCTTCTGCTCTTCCACAGTGAACGAGCCAAGCACCCAGTTGACAAGCTCACCTGTCGCCGGAGGGCCTCCTACACCGACCTTGATCCTTGGGAAAACGTCCGTTCCCGTACGCTCAATAATGTTCTTAATTCCGTTATGACCGCCGGCACTTCCCTTTTCTCTTATGCGGATTTTGCCGACAGGAAGCGATACATCGTCGTATATGACGATAACTCTCTCCATCGGTATTTTATAGAAAGCCGCCGCCTCTGCAACGGAGTCGCCCGAAAGGTTCATAAACGTCTGCGGTTTTAAGAAAAGAACGCTCTTTCCGGAAACCTCTCCTCTTCCGCAAAGACCTTTGAACTTTAAATCCGAAACTCTCACGGATTTTTTACCGCTGAGCGTATCAAGCGCGATAAAGCCCGTGTTATGGCGTGAGAGTTCGTACTGCTTTCCCGGGTTTCCGAGCCCGACAACAATCCATTCAGGCTTTCCGACTTGCGGTTTTCTCTCGCTTTCTATTTTCTTGAAAAGGTCAAAAATTGACACTTTCATCCCTCGCTTTTATTCCGTTATAAAGTCTCCGTCTTCAAATATACGGTCAAGAAGGTATCTTCCCGCGCCCTGGGTAACGGGGTTTCCGGAAATATCCGAAAATCTCAAGGAAAATCTCTCCGTATTTGCCGCAAACATAATCTTCGAAAGCTCATCGCGAATTTTTCCGAGGAACGGTTTTCCGAGAGCCGTAATCTCACCACCGAGCACAACAGCCTCGGGGTTTATCATATTAATTATATTATTTATACCTGCCGAGATGTATCTGCAGATATCTGAAAGACGCGACATCTGCGCCTCATCGGCAGTATCAATTTCCGAAACTCGCGAAACTCCGACTGCTTCACATATAGCAGGCGTACCTGCCATCGCCTCAAGGCAACCGCGGTTTCCGCATTTGCACGGAGTTCCGTTTATATCTACCGAAACATGGCCGAATTCACCGGCATTTCCGAATGCACCCGTGAAAATTCTGTCATCGAGTATTATACCTGCACCGATACCGACGTTTATGTCGATATAGACGAGGCTGTGAATTTCTTTTTTCGATATCGACTTTTCGATATACGCACAGAAGGATGACTCATTGCCGAGCTTCACTTTAACCTCAGGGAAGCGACGGCAAAGCACTGTAAAAAAGTCATTCTCCTTTGTTATGGGAATAAGGGTAGAAGAAACCCTCTTCGTCTTTCTGTCTATAACACCGGGGACACCAACGCATATGCCGAGAAGCCTTCCAAACTTCTTGCAATACTTTTCAACATCGTCTGCAATTCTGTCGCCAATGTCGTCATACTCTGTAATGTCGTGACGGAAGAAACCGATACTTTTACCTGAAAGGTTAAAAAACTCAAGTTCGAAAGCTCCTTGCTTTATTTCAACCGCAGCAACACATCCACCGTCAGCATTAAGCTCAAGCATAATCGGTTTTCTTCCGCTTCCCGAGAGCTTTCCCGTGCCCGTCTCGCGCACCATATTCTCCGAAATAAGCTCATCTACAAGCGACGAAACCGTAGTAGGACTTAAGCCCGTAGCGTGAGCAATGGATGCTCGCGATACGGGCTGATTCTCGTTTATTAAGTTGAAAACAAGTGTTAAGTTGGAAAGCTTGACAAGTTTTAAATTCGCTGTGCCGTGCTTTTTCTCTGTTTTCAATACCATATAAGACTATTTCCTGTTTTCGTTGATGAATTTTTCGATTTCAGCATACGGAACAGCACCTGTGGATGCACCAACTTCCATGATGATGTGTGCACCTACTGCGTTACCGATAACGCAAGACTCTTCCATAGACTTGCCATTTGCAAGACCGTAAAGGAAGCCTGCACACCATGAGTCACCTGCGCCTGTTGTATCAACAGGATTCTCGCGCATGAACGGAGCAACATACTTGCCCTCAGCCTCGCGGCTCTCGCGGTAGTAGCAACCGTCCTTGCCGACCTTAATAGCAACGTGGGAAACGCCGCAATCGAAGAAGCAATCTGCAATCTTCTTATGGTCTGTCTCGCCACCTGCAAGCTCGATAGCTTCTTCAATACTCGGAATGAAGTAATCAACATACGGAAGAGCAGGCTTGAGAACGCTCATCCAGCGGCCTGTACCGTCCCAAGCTGTGTCAAGAGCAGTAATCTTGCCCATCTCTTTTGCACGCTTAAGTACCTTTGCGCAATCTTCGCCGTCAAACTTGTTCATAAGCATAGTACCTGCAACGAAAACAATCTTTGACTGCTCGATAACATCAAAGTTAACATCCTCATAGCAGAAAGTATCGTTTGTACCCTTGCAGTGGAGGAATGAACGCTCTCCAGTCTCGTCAACGAGAACTATTGAAGATGATGTATCCTCGCCCTTTGCTTCAACAAGACCGTCAACATTAACACCCTTGCTTACCAAAGCACCCTTAAGGAAGCTGCCGAAACCGTCGTCGCCGACTTTACCGATGAGAGCAATCTTTGAACCCATAACAGCCATATCAATACCTGTGTTTACAGCGCAACCTCCGCTGTAGAGCTTAATGCTCGGGAGAAGATCGAGTTTTCCTTTTTCAGGAAGACCTTTAACACCTTTACAGATAGCGTCAGCAACAAGAATACCGACACATGCTACATCATACATAATACGTACCACCTTTTTATATTTGTATATACTACATTAGTATATATTTTAATAAATTTTTCCACTTTAGTCAAGTGTTACACGCAAAAAATATGCCCTGCAAAAGCAGGGCATATTCAAAGCATATTTTAGAGAGTGATAATCTTGTCTGTCTCCTGTGACTCATATGCTGCCTTGATAATGCGCTGTGCCCATACTGCGTCTGCAGCCGGAACCTCAACAGGAGCACCGTCACGGTGTGAACGTCCGAAAGAGTCAAGCTCCTTGGTGTACATATTGCCGAACTCTACGTTGACATCAAGCTTCTTAACTTCGTCACGTGTCTGCTGAGCATCATAGCCTGCAGTGCTGTCAGCTGCGATAACGTCGATTGTGCCGCCCTCAACCTGTGAGAGTGTGCCGTAAGCGACGATTGAACCGCCTGTACCGAAGATTTCAAGCTTTGACGGAACAGCATCCGGAACGTTGAAGTTAGACTCAACGTATGCAAATGCGCCGTTCTCAAGCTCCATCATAAGAGAAGCCTGGTCTTCAACTTCGTAGTTGAATGTATTTGTTCTTGAGAAAGAAGCTACGCGCTTTGCCTTTGAGCCGACGATGTACTGGAGAAGGTCGATGCAGTGAACACCGAGATCCATAAGAGCACCGCCACCCGAAAGAGCCTTTACCTGGCGCCATGCACCCGGGATATCCGGATACCAGCATGTAAACTGAGCACGGCAGGAAACAACCTGACCGATTGCTCCTGACTGTACGAGCTCACGGATTTTTGCGTTGATTGCGTGGAAACGCATAAGGAAACCTGTTGCAATCTTAACGCCCTCTTCTTCACATACGCGAAGAACTTCTTCAGCGTCTGCAATGTCAAGGCAAATCGGCTTTTCAAGGAGAATATCCTTCTTTGCGCGAGCAGCGTCGATAGCCTGCTCCTTGTGGCAGTTAACGGGAGATGCGATGTAAACAACATCAACTTCCGGGTCTGCAAGGAGAGCCTTGTGGTCTGTGTATGCGCGCTTTGCGCCGTATTTTACACGAAGATTTTCAGCAAGCTCATCGTTGATTTCCATAACCGCGATAAGCTCTGCTTCTTCAGAAAGCATCATACCGGGAAGTGTACGACGGTCAGCAATACCGCCAGCACCGATTACGCCCCATCTTACTTTTTTCATAGTTTAAAACCTCACTTAAATTAGTTGCACTCTGCGACAAGCGGACCTGCAAGCTCTTCGAGGAAGAAGAGTTTACCCGGCATAGTCGGCATGTAGGAAGATGTAACCCACTTGTCCGGACCGTAGCGGAGAGTCATCCAGAGGGACATACCCTGCCACTGCATACCGCGTGAGAGAGCACCGTCGCAACCGCCGATAATGCGGTCAGACTGGAGAATGAGGCCCGGGCCGATTGTGTTAGCACGGCACGGAACAAGAGTTACGCGGCTCTTGAAGCTTGTGATAGCGTTCTGCTCAACTGTGAGCGGGTTGAGGTTTGCACCGATGCGGTACATCTGGCTCTTCCACTCTTCTTCAGTTTCAAACTCTGCAGCAAAATGCGGTTCCCAGAAAGCGATATGGCAAGCACGGCCGATACCGAAGGTTGTGATAAGGCGAGCGCCTTCAGCCTTGAGCTTTGCAATCTTTTCCGGATATGTCGGAAGGTTTTCCTTTGTAGCGAAGTTACGCTGGCTTTCCGGAACAATCTTGTTGATCTTGCTGTAGAAAGCTTCGCGCATAGCGTTTGTGAATGAACCCGGGTTTGAAGAGTCGAGAGTGTTGCCTTCAGCGTCACTCCACTCGTCCATGTTGAAGCCGTAAACGTGTGAGCAGTCAACATCCCACTCGTTGATGAAGTATGCAGCCCAGCGGTACATACCCATCGGGCCTGCCGGAAGAATCATAGCGAGCTTGATTCCCTCATCGCGAGCCATCTTGATCTGGTTTGCGATTTCGTGACCCATCATCATGTCAAACTCAGCTACATTCTTACATGCAACCGGCTTGAAGTCCGGATGCCAGAAATCCTGGCGCTCAAAAATAGCCTCAGGCGGATTTGAGCAGCATTTGTCAATCTTCTCATA
>JAZQSI010000181.1:0-14732 GCA_045629985.1 Eubacteriales bacterium | reverse complement strand
AACGGCGGTCGATTGGCCACAGCCACACAAGGAAGTATTGGTTTTGAATGGCTCTTTTCCGCTTGTAATGCATAAAAAATTCCGGGAATACGGGAGTATTCCCCGAATTTTTATATTTCTACAAACGAAAAATATCTCAATTCAAAACTGTATGCACCCCGAAAGGCTTAATTTTGGATGAAGTTCAAGGCAAAAAAGCGAGCATAACCTGACGGTTAACTCGCTTTTTTAACGAAGAAATTCGCCAAAAGGATGTTTTTCGGGGCAAAACTGCCTTATGTGGCTGTGGCCTTTTCGATCGCCGTTTTTTATGTTTGAATTAAAGGTTTTTCTCGCAGAACTCAAGGTCCTCAACTGTGTTAACACCATAAATTTCGCAAGTATCACCGATTGTGTAAGCCTCAACTTTCTTTCCTGCCGCGATTAAGAGCTTTGGAACATCTGTGAGGTAGTATTCGCCCTGAGCGTTATTGTTTTTGAGCTTTGAGAGATTCTCAAAGAGCAACTTCGAGTTAAAAACGTACACGCCAACGTTGAGTTCTTTGATGTTAAGCTGTTCAGCATTACAGTCTTTCTGCTCAACAATATCAACGATTTTACCGTTCTCTCTTACGATTCTGCCGTAGGCGAGGGGAGCTTCGGAAACTGCTGTGAGGAAGGTACAGTCAGCGCCACTTTCAACATGGACGCGGACCATTGCTTCGTAAGTTTCTTTCTTGAGCATCGGCATATCACCGTAAAGAACGAGAACGGGGCCGTCGTAATCAACGAAATGCTCTTTTGCGGATGCTACAGCGTGACCTGTACCGAGCTGTTCCTCCTGTGTTGCGAAGAGATAATCTCCCTTTGTCTTTTCTATAACCATATCACGCATATAGCCTACGACGATCGTGGTGTCTTTCTGTTCGATAAAGTCAATGTTCTCGAGAACATAGGAGAGAAGAGCTCTTCCGTTTGCTTCGCGAAGAACCTTCGGTGCGTTGGACTTTTCACTCTGCAGTCTTTTTCCTTTGCCTGCAGCCAAAACTATTGCCTTCATTTTATGTACTTCCTTTCAGTGTTTTAATCTTTAATAAATGCTTCGGTAATTTCACAGATATAAAGTTTGTGAAAATCTCCGTCGGCATAATTTTCCAAAACTGATTTATCAATATAATTAAAGCCTTCCATATCCGCCGTACACATTTTTTTGCAGTTGAGGACAAGACGTGCTTCCTCAAAAGCAACAGTGTTTCCCGAAAGGTCAAAGGGAGTGAGAGGAACATCGTGCATCTTATCAATGTCACGACCGCTCTTTTTGCCGCAAAGGGTTAAGACCTCGCGGTAGCTTTCATCAAAAAAGTTAAGCGAGAGGCAGTCTTCGCGCTCTGTGAATTCATGCGTATAGCGACTCGGTCTGATGAAGAGGAAACAAACATTGCGTCTCCAAAGAAAACCGAGACCTGCCCAGTTTGCTGTCATCATATTGTAGTCGGCGGGATTTCCTGCGGAGATTAAAGTCCAGTCCTTTGCAATCAGACGGAAGACATTGTCTGTGAGTTTTTCGGGGTCAATGCGTCTGAAATCTGACAAATCCATCACCTCATTTATAGAGTGTTATAATTATAACATTTTTTGGCTACTTTTACAAGTGAATATTTTTTTGCGTACAAGCTAATAATACTTGTTTTTTTTTGTCAAATTTGTTATAATTAATAAAAGTTTAAAACATTTCGGAGGAAGCACCCTGTGGGTTTTGTAAATAGAATAGTATCCTTGTTTCAGGGTTTCAATTGGCTGATTATTCCTGCAGCTCTTCTTGCGATAATTTTTCACGAGTTATCACACGGCTGGGTGGCGTATCTGCTCGGAGACAGAACAGCAAAAGAGAGAGGCAGGCTCTCGCTCAACCCGATTAAGCATATGGATTTTATTGGACTTCTCAGTATGATTTTCTTCGGGTTCGGATGGGCAAAGCCTGTTCCGGTAAATCCGTATTATTTCAAAAACAAAAAGCTCGGAATGGTGCTTGTGTCTATTGCAGGTCCGCTTTCAAACGTTATTATGGCATTTGTAGCGTTGCTTTTTGCTCGATTGATACTTGCGGTTTTCGTGCCGACAACAACCGTCTGGATTTACGCGGAAATGATAATTTGTGAGTTTCTGTATTGCTTTGCAGTCCTCAATATCGGACTTGCTGTTTTCAATCTTATCCCGATACCACCGCTTGATGGTTCGAAAATACTTTTTTCAGTTTTGCCAAGAAGGGCGTACGGCTTTATTTTGCAGTATGAACGTTACGGAATGCTGCTTCTCATTGTTCTTATAAATTTCCCGCTTTTTAACAATTTTCTCACGTTTTTGAGAAGCTCGCTATATATGGCAATACACAATGTCTTAAATTTCATTTTTTAGTTAGGATGTAGAAAATGTCGGAAATAACCTATCATCTTGAGGTGTTCGATGGTCCTCTTGACCTGCTTCTTCACCTCATCTCGAAGAACAAACTGAATATTTACGACATTCCGATCGTTGAGATTCTTGAGCAGTACAATGAAGCTCTTGAGAAAATGCAGGAGAGAAATCTTGCAGTTACATGTGAGTTTGTTGCAATGTCTGCACACCTTCTCTATATCAAGTCGAAAATGCTTCTTCCGAGGTATGATGATATAGAGGATGAAGAAGATCCGAGAGCAAAGCTTGTAGAAATGCTTCTTGAGTATCAGAAGATAAAAGAGGTCAGCCAGACGCTTAACTCAAAGGCTGAAATCGGGCTTGATATGTATACAAAACAGCCTGAAATCATTTCACCTGACAAAACGTATAAATACTCTCACGACAGAATGGATTTAAGGCTTGCAATCCTTAATATGCTTGATCGTGCAGAAAGTAAGGTGCCACCGAAAATTACGAATTTTGCAGGCATTGTCGGTCGTGAGATATATTCGGTAGGTAAAAAGGTTGCACACATCTTAAAACGTCTTTTATCAAATCAAAAGACGACATTCATTCAGCTTTTTGAAAATGTTCGTTCGCGTTCGGAAGTAGTTGCTACGTTCCTTGCGGTTCTTGAACTTTGTAAGACAAACAGAATAAGTGTTTCGGATGAAACTCAAGATATAACTCTTCTCGCGGAAGAGAATGTCAAACTCGAAAATGAATAAAGGAATGTTTTTATGGAAATAGCAGAAGTAGAACGTGCCGTTGAAGCTGTGCTCTTTGCGACAGGAGAGCCGGTTAAGCTATCGCGGCTTTCGGAAATAATTGAAGTGGATGAAGAATCTCTTGAAAAAATCATTACCAAGCTTCGCGATGATTATGATTTTGACCAGCGAGGAATCCGCATAGTAAAGCTTGATGATTCTTATCAGATGTGCTCGGCGCCATCTTATGCACCCTTTATAAGAAAAGCTCTTGAAACAAAGCGTGCACCGCGTCTTTCACCGCCGCTTCTTGAGGTGCTTTCGGTAATTGCTTACCGTCAGCCTGTTACAAGAGCGTACGTTGAGCAGGTAAGAGGAGTTGACTGTTCCTATTCAATAACCTCGCTTGTAGAAAAAGGGCTTATAAAGGAATCGGGAAGACTTGATGTTCCGGGAAAACCGATTCTGTATCGCACAACAAAAGATTTTCTCAGAGTTTTTGGGCTCGAAACTTTAAACGATCTTCCCGACCTTCCTGAATTTTCAGACACGGAAGACGGCCAGGTTTCGTTTAATGATATTTCTGAAGAAGAGGTTGCTCAGGCGGAAGCTTCAATTGACGCAGAATAATTTCATTAACATAAAGAAAATTGAAAGGATTTGATTTTGATGGCAGAACACGCAATTAACGAGGTAATGAAAATAACTATGGACAAGCTTCGCAGTATGATTGATGTGAATACCATAGTTGGAGACCAGATTACAACTCCTGACGGCACAACAATTATCCCGATTTCAAAGGTATCTTTTGGTTTTGCATCGGGCGGATCTGATTTTGACAGTAAGAAAGAAAATGTTAACTTCGGCGGCGGAAGCGGTGCAGGTGTTACCATAAACCCCGAGGCATTTCTTGTCGTAAAGGACGGCAACGTCAGAATTCTTCCGATGGCAGCTGCTCCGAATACTACCGTTGACCGTTTGGTAGAGCTTCTTCCTGAGGTAATGGACAGGGTAGAAGGCTATTTCAAAAACAACAAAAAAGAAAAAGAAGCGGAATAATTCCCGAAAATAACATATAGACACAAAGCACAGGCATACGTATCAGTATGTCTGTGCTTTTTTGTGTGTAATATTATTTTCGTTTAATCATATAATCTCAATCAGGGGTGAAAATATGAAAAAATTTTTTGCTTTAATCCTCTGTGTTTTGACTTTTTCGCTACCTTGCGCCGCTCTTGAAGTTTCGGCACGTTCGGCTATTTTATATGAGCCTGCGACTGACTCTGTTCTTTTTGAGAAAAACATACACGAGAGGCGAGCGATTGCATCTACAACAAAGATTATGACAGCGGTCGTTGTGTTGGAAAATGCAGATGTGTCAGAGCTTGTTACCGTGCCCGAATCGTGCGCCGGAATAGAAGGAACATCAATGTATTTGAAAGCGGGAGAAAAACTTTCTGTTTCAGACCTTCTCTACGGGATGCTTTTGCAGTCAGGGAACGATGCGGCAAACACGTTGGCATACCACGTTGGCGATGGCGATATATCGCGCTTTGTCGAGATGATGAACGAAACTGCAGAGCGAATAGGTCTTTCAAACACTAATTTCAAAAATCCAAGCGGACTGCCTGATGATGAGCACTATTCGACTGCATTCGATATGGCGCTTCTTGCAGAATATGCTTTAGAGGTAGAGGGGTTTTCAGAGATTGTTTCAACAAAACAGAAGAATGTCGCGGGCAGGGTGCTTGTAAACCACAATAAGCTTTTGCGGGGTTATAACGGTGCAAATGGCTTTAAAACGGGATACACCAAGGTTGCAGGTCGGTGTCTCGTTTCGGGCGCGCTTCGTGACAATATGCAGCTTATAGCCATAACGCTCTCGGCGCCTGATGATTGGAACGATCATAAGAAGCTTTTTGATTTCGGTTTTTCGAATTTTTTGCTTTATAAGGATTCACCGTCTTGTGGGGAAACGTCAGAAGTTTCGGTGGTCGGAGGAGATGACAAGGTTATTTCGGTAAGCTCTGCAGGTGAAGTTTCGCTTTTGCATAATGAGTCAGATGAAATAGAGCGCGTTGTGTATTTGCCGCGCTTTATATATGCTCCGATATCGCGTGGAGATGTTGTCGGTAAAGTGGAGTATTACAAAAACGGAGAATGTATTGAAGTTTCCTCGCTCATAAGTTGCGACACTGTTGCTGAGTATAGGAAACCGTCGATTTTTAAACGAATATTTCAGTATATATTGCAGAGGTAGAACGCAGTATTTTTAAGAAAGAGAGGATGTAAGAATTATGGCGAAGACTAAAGAATGCATAGCGATGCTTCTTGCGGGTGGTCAGGGGAGCAGGCTTCATGTTCTTACAAAAAACGTTGCGAAGCCGGCAGTTCCTTTTGGCGGAAAGTACAGAATTATAGATTTTCCGCTCTCGAATTGTATAAATTCGGGCATTGATACAGTGGGTGTCCTTACGCAGTATCAGCCGCTTGAGCTTAATACGTACATAGGTAACGGCCAGCCTTGGGATCTTGACCGTTCCAATGGCGGGGTTGCAATTCTTCCGCCATATATGACAGGGGCAACAGGTGATTGGTATAAGGGTACGGCAAATGCGATTTACCAAAATATGAATTTTATAGAAAATTTCAGTCCTAAATATGTGCTTGTCTTGTCGGGAGACCATATCTATAAAATGAATTATGACCTGATGCTCAAAGAGCATAAAAATTCTCAGGCAGACTGTACCATTGCCGTCATGGATGTTCCAATAGAAGAAGCTTCAAGATTTGGAATTATGAACCTTCGTGATGATGGTACAGTCTATGAATTTGAGGAAAAACCAAGCAAACCGAAAAGCACGAAAGCTTCTATGGGGATATACATTTTTACATGGGAAAAATTGAAGAAATACCTCATTGAAGATGAGAAACGTGAAGACAGCACAAATGATTTCGGCAAGGACATTATCCCTTCTATGCTTGTTGATAGATGCAGACTTCGTGCTTATGAATATTTCGGATATTGGAAAGACGTCGGCACAATAGAAAGCTTGTGGCAATCAAATATGGATGCAATAACTCCGGGAAGTGGACTTGTTCTTCACGATGCAGGATGGAGGATATATGCGAGAAATCCCGTAAAACCATCGCAATATGTGTCAGAAGAAGCAAAAATAAATAATTCGATGATTGCAGAAGGCTGCAACACTTACGGCACTGTTTTACAATCAATGATTTTTTATGGTGTAACGATAGGAAAAGGAGCAGTTATAAAGAATTCAATTATAATGCCGGGGAGTGTAATATCAGAGAATGCGCATGTTGAATACTCAATAATTGCCGAAAATGTCAGAATAGGAAAAGGTGCACATATCGGATGCGACAGGACAGATGCGAAAAAAAAGATTACTGTTGTCGGAAATGAATTATCGGTAGGAGAAAATGCAACAATAGGTGCAGGGAAAATCATAGACAGAGATGTTTCAGACAACGAGGTGGTATTATGACGAGAGACACATTAGGTATAATTTTTGCTCATGAAAGAGTTGATGCAATGCGTGAGCTTACGTCAAAACGCACGGTTGCTTCTGTTCCTTTCGGAGGCAGGTATCGTATGATTGATTTTCCGCTCTCAAGTATGGTCTCTTCAAATATCAGAAATGTCGGGGTTGTGACAAAAAGTGACTACTATTCGCTTATGGATCATCTCGGGACGGGAAAAGAATGGGATTTAAACCGAAAAAAAGGGGGACTTTCAATTCTGCCTCCGTCCGTAGGAAACATGGGGAATGCATCTGAACGAAGCAGCAAGATTTTTATGCTCATGGGAATAATAGATTATATACGGAGCAGTGGATGTAAATATGTACTTCTGACAGATGCAAACGTAATCGCGAATGTTGACTATAATGAACTGTTAAAGTTTCACATTGAAAAAGAAGCATATATGACGGCTATGTATAAGCCAAACGTTTTCGATGCTGAGAAATTCAAGGGAAACACTTTCACTGATGTTGATAAAGACGGAAGAATACGCGATGTGACTATAAGCCAGAATATCCAACTGCACAGCAATATGCTTCTCGGTACCTACATCATAGAGCGAGAATTACTTGAGTTTCTTGTTTGTCAGTGCGCATCACACAATAAATATGATTTTGAGAGAGACGTCATACAGGAGTTTTCAGATTCACTCGATATCTACGGTTTTGAATATAATGGTTATGCGGAGCGGATAGACTCCGTCAACTCGTTTTATAGGACGAATCTTCAATTATTGGATACAGACACAAGACATAAGCTTTTTAGTGTCGGGCATGAAATAATAACAAAGGTTCACGATGAAGTTCCGACGGAGTTTCGCGAAAACGCGCACGTGAAAAACAGTCTCATTGCTGATGGGTGTATTATTGACGGTACTGTCGAAAATTCAATTATTTTCAGAAACGTAAGAATTGAAAAAGGTGCACGCATCAGAAATTGTATTATAATGCAAGGGACGGAAATAGGCGAGGGGGCGGATCTTGAATATTGCATAACAGATATGCTTGTTAACGTCTCAAAAAAGATACGCTTGCGAGGGGCAGAGAGTTATCCGGCTGTTTTGCCGAAAGGTTGTAAAATTTAGAATGAAGTCAGGAGAAATTTGTCTTTCGAAACATAAATATTTTTATAAATAATGCAAATAATATTTTTAGAAAATTTTGCAAAATTCTTCTTGACTTTTTTCGGTTTGTCTATTATAATATAAGAGTTCGTTGCCGGATTGTGTAAGGGTAGCACGACAGACTCTGACTCTGTTTGTCTGGGTTCAAATCCTAGTCCGGCAGCCAAAAAAAGACAAGGTTCAGTATTGACCTTGTCTTTTTTATTTTATATTACTATTAATTATTTTTACATGATAGAAAAAGACCTGCGGAAAATTCCGTAGGTCTTTCGTTTTGGGAGAATGGCCGACAGCGAAGGTTGCCTTTTCGCCATCGGCCAAATGAAGAGAAGAAAGTAGAAAGCTAAGTTATTTTGCGATGTAGTCAAGAATTCTCTTTAAGAGAACTGCAACTTCTGCGCGGGTTGTCTTTTCGTTTCCTGCAATACGTCCTGACTTGCCGTTTACAAGTCCTGCGTTTACAAGTGCCTTTACTGCATCCTGTGCGTAGTCTGCTACATCTGCATAGTCAGCGTATGATGTTGCATCAACACCCTCAATCGCTGTAAGCTCTACGCCCTGCTTTGTCAGCGCGCGGTGGAGAATTACCATCATATCCTGACGTGTGATTGTATTACGCGGTGCGTACTTGTTATCACCGATTCCGCCAACAAGACCTGTGTTTCGTGCTTCTGCGAGTTCCTTTGCAAAGTAATCTGCATCTGATACGTCTGCAAAGTTCTCTGCGCTATCACTCTCAAGCTCGAATGCGCGAACAAGGAGAATTGCATAGTCTGCACGGGTGATATTGCTCTTCGGAGCAAATGTGCTTTCGCTTGTTCCCTTGATGATTCCTGCTTCTGCAAGAGCTGTAATTGATTCCTCTGCCCATGCATGCTCGCCAAGGTCTGTAAAGCCCTTTGTTTCTGACGGGGCATCTGTTCCCGGTTCTTCAGGCTCATCTGTGGGTTCATCGGGTTCTACTGCTGGTTCATCGGGTTCAACTACCGGAGGAAGATCTGCACCGCCACCGCCGCCGGAGGATGAACCACTTGAAGCTGATCCACCTGTAGTAGAACCGAATACTTCGATTTCAAAGTAGAGCGTTGACATACGGCCTAATGAGTCGATTGCATCGATTGCTACGAGGTTCTTGCCGAGCTGACCCTTTGACGGCTTCCAGCTAAATGCACCTGTGGCTTCGTCAAATGAAGCACCACGCGGAAGTGTTCTTGTGCGGTAAGAAATGGTAAGACCTTCCGTTGCTGGTTTTGCATTAATTGAGATTGTAATGGAGCTACCGGCAGAAACTGTCTGATCGCCAACCTTGTTAAAGATGGGGAGACCTGCATCTTCATAGCTCATCGGAATTTCGAAAGTCTTTCCGACTGCTACGTCGTAAACATAGCCCAGAGACTCATTGTCTTCATTGATGAATTTTGCAATCGTGCTTACAGTATCACCGATATCGATTCTTGCGTGCTTTGTATCGCGCAACTCAATGCCTTTAATTACAAAGGAAGAGTTACCCGGCTCATCGCGGTCGATATTCATCATTCTGTCAACGAGGTTTGTTGCTTCCTCGTTTGTGAGTTCGCGGTCAAACTCAACATCAATCCAGTTTTCAAATGCGAGTTTCTTCTGGAAATCTGTAATCTTACCTGTGATGGCTGCCTCAGCAGAGGAGACCTTCTTATCGCCTTCGCCGAGGATAGTGCCGTCGTTGAGATAACTGTAAATGCAATTGCCGTTTTCGTTGATTGTCCATACACCGACAAAGCCCTTGAATTCAAAGCTGTAGTCACCGTCTGTTACTGTATAGGTTACATCACGGTTTGTAGCATATACGATATAGTCAACTCTTCCATCGTCGAGTGTAACCTTAATAGCCTGTGCCATATCGTCTGCGCCAGGAGTTCCTTCTGTTGCGTTAATGGTGACACTTTCGATGCTTGTTATATAACGGTTGCCAACCATGTACGGTTCGTGAACTGTTGTGAAGAGGGAATCAAGGTTTGTGCCTTTGCGACGTACAAGAACTTTTTCAACATGGTCAATATGCTGAGTCTTTTTTGTACTGTTCGGAAGAAGTTCAGCGAGTGAAACTTCATCAACACCGGATTCGTTAATCATAGTCATACGGTAACGAAGCTTCAAATTCGGGTTTCTTGAAAGGTTTATGAAGTCATCAATTTCGTAGTCGAAATAGAAATCTCCGGTTACCGGACCATTACCGCGGTCAACATCGAACAACCATGTATAGCCGGACGGATATTTACTATCTGCATCATTACCGTACGGAGCATCAGGTCCTGCATAAGTTCCTACATACTTGCCTTTTTCGTCCACCTGCGGAGTGAATGTAAGGTTGTCGGAAACTTCAGGACGAGAATCACTTGTCGGCATAAATGTCCAGAGATGGTCATCACCGCCTGAAACGCGGAAGAAGTCAATACCGTAAGAAATTTCGTCATCGTAGTCAACCATAACTACGGTTCTGCGGTAATCGTCACATTCTGCATAAGCGTCCGGAGTTCTTGCATCCATAACCTTTACTCTTGTATCAAGAGCATCGAAATGGAGCGGAATCTGCGGAGTGGATTTATCACGGTCCGGGGCTTTCTGATTCTTTTCATTTACCATAACTGTGTTATGGCCGAGTACTGCTGATGAGAACTGGGATGAACGCGGGTCGCCCGTAACCATGAATTCCGGATATCCTAACTCACCTGTCATCGGAAGACCGTATGCATGAACCTGGAGATCGAGGAAGTCGCCGTGCTGATGGAGAGCGTGACCGCTGTAGTTGAGTGCAAAGTCACGTGTCGTATCTACGATAGAGGAGACGCCCTGCGCGTCAAAGAGTGTACCGTCACGGAGAACACCAAAACCGTAGCCTGTCATGTTTGAACTCTTGTCGTAGTCATATTCGCCGTATTCTTCGACGAGAGCAACTACTTCATCATAGAGGCTTTCAGGATTCTTTGTCCAGATGTCATAGTGCTTGTCTTTGAGCTTTTCGCCTACATTAAAGTAGAGCTGCTGAGCCATTTTGACATTTGAATTGAAAGCGTCAGGATCGCCACTTGTCATCTTGAATGCGATTATAAGAGATGCTGTGTCGGGTTCTACACCGTAGCCGTATAATGAGCCTGAGTCACCGATAGAAGCAATACCACGGCGAATGAGGGTCAATTCAGCAAAAGCATTAACGAGTGCGATGTATTTCGGGTTCTTGAAGATTGAACCCTGCTCAATGACACCGCCGTTCTGGACATATCTTTCAAGGATTTCAGCTGAGTCAATCAAGTAGGAAATACCCATTTCGTTATAAGCCGGGCTTTCCCAGTTCTGTCCGTCACGGTAGATGTACTGAACGAGCTTGCGGTTGATGTCACCGCCTGTGTTATAGACCTGAACCTTTGAGTCAGTAGTTGACGGAGCATAGAGCCACTCGAGCATTTTCGGTGTATCAAACTTAGAATCAAGTGCAACGGCTGCTGCAGCACAAGTTGCCTGATGGAGACCAAAGTTACCGTAAATCTGAGCTGTCTGTAATCCTTCGAAGATTTCACGAAGAATGCCATCTTCAATGTTTGTTCTGATCTTTGTTGCGTTCTTCTTGTTGTTTTCATAACCGTAGTACGAAGCTTTTTCGCTTAAGAAGTCAACAACATCTTCGTCTTCAAACATCGGCCAGAAAATATCATAAGATTCTGCGAATGTCTTTGCAATAAATGTTTCCCAGATACGACCGATAGCCTTACCTGCGGCAGAACCACCGTTTGCGTTCGGGTAGGGAGGGCCAAGGACGCTGAGTTCCATATCGGGATAGAGGTCAGCAACACGGTCAAGAATTATTGCACCGAGCTCGCCATATTTCTCATCGCCTGTGTAGAGGTATGCTGTGCCGAGTGCTTCGAGTGCACCAACTGCGATAGCAGTATTGTTGCCGTTGTACCAAATACCGAAATGAGCGTAGTAGGGAATGTAGGAATAGTTTTCCTTAACCCCGCCGGTAAAGACGCGACCTGTGTTATATCCAAGACTGTCGTCAACACCCCAACGTTCAACAGTTTCGGGGACGATAGTCTTGTAATCAGCGGGGTTTCCGTTCTGGAGACCGTCTGCAGTTGCAAACTTAACGCCTGTTTTTGCATCTGCAACCTCCGGATAAAGGTCGTTATGGAGATAGCCGCCCTTTACACCATAGCCATAGTATGTGTACCAGGTTTCGGAAAGATCCTTACCAGGGCTTGTCATAGCCATAGCTTCTTCGCTCATGAGGCCATTGTCGATGAGCATCTGACGGTGTTTTTCAAGCGCTGTAATTCTGTCGAAGTTTCCGCCGGTTTCTTTCGTTCTTCCAAGTTCATAGAACTTACCGAAATCGTTGGTCGGGAAGCTACGGGAACACTGCGGACACTTAATTTTCCACGGTGAGTTGAAGGGGTTGATTTTCCAGCCGTAGTTACCATAATTTGTAACTATGTATGTATTACAGTAACGGCAGTTAAATTCGTACGCGTCACGGTTCGCGTGGCTGAGCTCCATTGCAATCGTGTAGGATCTCGGAATGCTCTGACCTGAGATTGCGTTCCAAATGTATTCAGCACCGAGTGCAACATACTTGTCAGCCTGTTTTACAACAGAATCTTTTTCTGCTTTTGCCCAATCGTATTTCTTGATGTTTTCGCGGGCAGTTGCAATCATCTCATCAGAATAGATAGTTCTGCCTGTCTTTCCGATGTCTTCAACTCTGAATGAGTAATCAGTTGTTACTTGTTTTCCATTGTAGGTGACATCTGCAGTGATTGTTACATCACCTTCGGTTAATCCGGATGTAACGTAATATTCACCATTAATCTGCTCAAGTATTGCAATGTCTGCACCCTGAGTTATAGAGAAGCTGTTAACGATAACATCCTCTGCAGCTACGTTTTCAAGCGGAGTGCCTGCGGCGTCTGCAACTTCGTAGGTGAATGTATTTGTTGTTGCGAAGGGGAGAATGCCTTCTCTCATACCCTCGACTGCCATATTGACTCTTGCGTACTCGCCGGGAACAGCCGCGACGATGAGGCTCTTGAGGTTGAATGCTTTTCTCTTGTCTCCGTTAACAACGTCGTTGTTTGAACGGAACTTGAAGATTGCGAAATAGTCGCCGCCTTCAGCAAGTGTTACTGTTCCTGCACGCTGCTTCTCGGCGCCTGCGCAATCAACGCTTCCGACAAAGTACTCATCTGTAGCGAGAGAAAGGGTTGCCTTGCTGGTTCCGTTTGTCGGAACAAGGTAAATATCAGCTTCGCAACCGTATGCTACAGGATCGAGGATTGTTTCAACATGGTAGTAACCCTTTATCGGGATTCTGACCTTGATAGCAAAGAACGGATTGGAAGCAAACTTATCAGTAGTCATTTCTACTGCCATATAGTTCTTGAGAAGTGCTTTCCAAGAAACAGAACCTAAATTGTTGTAAGCCCAGGGGCTTGTAAGGGCTTCGTTGAGCTCGGCATATTCGTCAACAAGCGAGAGGTCACGGAGTGTTCCGTTGACATCAAGGCGGTTGTTATGCGGATCGTAAACTTTCTGGTTAAGCATTGAAGTTGAAGCTGTGACAAAGTTATGACGAATTCCGAGATATGAATTGTCAGCATTGTAAACTTCAAAAACAAAGGAAGCCTTGACAGCAGGGAAGGTGCCCTTCTTGATTGCAGTTACCGTAACAGGTGATTTGATATCGCTTGTTGCTGTAACAATACCGTTTTCATCAACTGTAACTGAATCAGAAGAAGTCTCAAAGATAAAGGAAGAGAAATCATCAATTGCCTTTGTTCCTGAATCTCTCCATGTTTCAGTACCCTTAAGCTGAACACCACTGCCTACATATAAGAGGTCTGTGTCAGCTGAAATCGATACGCTTGTGCACATATCGGTGTTCGGAGCTGAAAGTTTGATTCCTTTGAGCTTGAGCGTCTGCTTACCGGTTTTGGTAGTCAATGTCTTGGATGTAGCATCAGCTTTGAAAGCGATGATGTAGTTGCCCGGGGTTTCTACGTTTACTGTTGCAATAAATTCGTATCCCGATTTTGTTGTATCATTTGTATCAAAATAACCAAGTTTGTTTGTCTCAAGGAGGTTTGAGGAGTTAAGTGAGTAATCCTTGCCGTCGTCCTTGAAGAAGTAAACAGCAGGAGCCGGACCTGTTGCGTCTCTTGTTGCGTCGAGGCTGAGAGAATATTCACCCGCTGCATCAACATTAAGACGGAGTGCCATATATGGAGCGTTGTTATTATCCGCAAAGTAAGCATAATCCATCTCGCGTCTCAAACCGTCTGTGTCTATAATATTTGTAGCAGCAGAACCGCTGGTAATATTAGCGCCAACATATTCCCATTCGTCACTGCCTATGCCGTCAGCATCGGTAGAAACTTTGGAGAATACATAGAACGGAGTCTGGCCATCCTTTGTTTCGCTTGCAGGAACCTGCTTTGAGAAGTTCATATACGGTGTATAATAGAACAAGAAGCGCGGTCCGCCAAGCTGACGAAGGTGCGGCTTTGACTGGAAAGCAGTACTGATCTTCATGTTGTCGGTGTTCATAGCTTCATATGTAGTCTTGAATTCGAAGCTCTTATAAGCACCTGTACCTGAAACTATAATCTGGATTGTTGCTTTTGATTCAGCTCCGAAATCTTTGAGCTTTGCAGTAATTGTAACAGGTTCTGCATTTTCAGAAACACCCTTTACAACACCGTTTTCGGAAACTGTTGCAACTTCATCGTTAGAACTTGTAAATTCGACTGTCGAGAGGTCTTCTACGGCAGCGAAACCTTTATACTTCCAAAGCTCTTCAACGTTGAGAGTGAGAGGTTCGCCGACTTTGATAAGCTGCTTTTCGGCAGAAATCTGAACCTTACCAAGCTGTATATCGGTAGTGTAGGAAGTCGGATCGTAGCCATGTC